>DAOUXC010000252.1 GCA_030666795.1 Desulfobacteraceae bacterium | reverse complement strand
TCTTTCAATCCCGGCAGTTTGATACGGATTAAGTTATTATAGTCTTTTGTATCCTGGCTGATGGTTTCTTCGACCTTAATGCCCTTGTCTCCGGCCAGGGCCGGGGCATTCACGAAATTCACAGGCATATCCGTAAAGGAACCCAAGAGTCCCTTGAGCACCGCGCGTGTGAGGACCCTTGTGTCATACCCGGCCACATCCCCGCTGTAGGTAATGGTCACGTCGTGAGGTTCCCTTACAACCTGGCCCATAAGGGAACCCATGCGTTCGGCCAGGCCCAGATACGGCCGGAGTTTGTCCAGGACCTCTGTAGGAATCGAAG
Source organism: Desulfobacteraceae bacterium (assembly GCA_030666795.1). Classification (GTDB taxonomy): domain Bacteria; phylum Desulfobacterota; class DSM-4660; order Desulfatiglandales; family Desulfatiglandaceae; genus JAIOSR01. Next base: position 5,378 of record DAOUXC010000252.1, on the reverse strand, counting down.
GAAAATTGACCGCGTTGATAATCACCGAATCGAGGAGGTAACTGGCCATCTGCCTGGCTATCATTTCAGCCACTTTCACCTGGGCCTCGCCCGTACTCGCTCCCAAATGGGGTGTAAAAATAGCATTCGGGTGATTCAGTATGGGCCATGAAGGCTCGGGCGGTTCCCGGGGATACACGTCAAGGGCGGCCCCGGCCACATGCCCGCTCGTAAGTGCCTCGTAGAGATCGTCAAGATTAACGACCTCTCCCCGGGCACAATTGATAATCCTCACACCCGGTTTCATCCCGGCAATCGACTCTTTTCGAATCAGGTTTCTTGTTTCTTCCATACGAGGCACGTGCAGCGTAATAAAATCAGCCCTTGAGAAGAGCTCCTCCATGTCAACCAGTTCCACGCCCACGGAATGAGCCGCCTCTTTTGTCACAAAGGGGTCTGAGGCAATCACCTTCATCTTGAGCCCAAGCGCCCTGGAGGCCACAACCCTTCCTATATTACCCAGACCGACGATTCCCAATGTCTTCCCGGAGATCTCCACTCCCATATATTTCTTTTTTTCCCACTTGCCATTTCGGATGGAAGCAGTAGCCTGGGGAATATTGCGGGCAAGAGCGAGTAACATAGAGACGGCGTGCTCACCTGTTGTTACGGTATTCCCACCGGGGGCGTTCATGACCACGATACCCCTTGTTGTGGCCTTACCCACGTCAATATTGTCAACCCCGATTCCCGCCCGACCTATCACCTTGAGCCTCCCGGCATTCTCAATCACCCGCGCATTGATTTTTGTTCCGCTGCGCACGGCTAAACCGTCAAAATCACCTGCAATCCGTGAGAGTACATCCGGGTCGTTTGCGGCCTTGTCATTGTCCACAACAACCTCGATCCGCCCTGTCTCTTCCAGGATCTCTTTGGCCCGCGGGGACATATTATCCCGTATCATCACTTTGTACATGTTCCGCTCCTTATTGTGTGATGTATCCCAACTTATTGACTTATTTCCTTTTTTTCAAGCATTTATTGTGCAATAGACCGGTATTGAATACAAATCGATCCAATTTTTCATGAAACTCTTGAGTTGACGCCGGAAAAAATCTATGTATATAATATTTCTTTTGAGAAAATTTTCTCAAGATATAAAATTGCTTTTGGAATTTTAAGGTAACTGGCTATGCAGCTTAAAAAATTCTTAAGAAATTAGATAATTAAAATTACATAAAATTATATATCACAGGAGGTAAAAATGGCTAAACTATTGTGGGAACCTTCCCAGGAAAGAATCGAGAGCACCAATATGTACAGGTTTATGAATTTCATTAATGAAAAACACAACCAGAATTTTACGGAGTATGCGCCCCTTTATCAGTGGTCCATTGATAATGTATCCGATTTCTGGGCGGCCATGTGGGATTTTCTCGAAATCAAGGCATCAAAATCCTACGACCAGGTCATAGACGATGTGACCAAAATGCCCGGGGCAAAGTGGTTTCAGGGAGCCGAGCTCAATTTTGCCGAAAATCTACTTCGATACAGGGATGACAAGGTAGCCCTTATCTTCAAGGGGGAGGACCATGATTCCACCAAAATGACCTATGCCGAGCTCTATGATGAGGTCGCCCGTGTAGCCAAATCGCTCAAGGAAGCAGGCGTTCAGGTGGGAGACAGGGTTGCGGCTTTTATGCCCAACATGCCCGAAACCATCATCGCCATGTTAGCGGCAACAAGCCTGGGCGCGACGTGGTCCTCATGCTCCCCGGATTTCGGCATCAAGGGTGTTCTGGACCGGTTTGGTCAAATCAAACCCAAGGTCCTTTTCACTGCCAACGGGTACTGGTTCAAAGGAAAAAGCCTTGATTCCATTGCACGGATCTCAGATATCCTGGCACAGCTCCCGAGCATTGAAAAAGTGGTGGTTGTACCGTACACGGAGCAGGAGCCGGATATCAGTGGCCTTCCAAATTCAGTCCATTATCGGGATTTCAAATCTTCGGAATCAAACCTGGAAATTGAGTTTGAGCAGCTCCCTTTCGAACACCCCCTTTACATAATGTACTCTTCCGGGACCACAGGGCTTCCCAAATGCATGGTCCAGAGCGCGGGCGGAATTCTCCTGCACCAGATGAAGGAACTCTCACTCCACAGCGACCTGAAACGGGAGGACAACATATTTTATTTCACCACGTGCGGCTGGATGATGTGGAACTGGTTAACCTGCTCCCTGAGTTTGGGCGCCTCGCTTGTGCTCTTTGACGGCAACCCCTTTCATCCCGATCCCGGGGCACTGTGGAAGATCGCCCAGGATGAAAAAATATCCATCTTCGGAACCAGCGCGGGATATATCGCGGCCCTCCAAAACGCGGGAGTAAAACCTGCCGAAGAGTATGACTTATCATCCATAAAGGCACTTCTTTCAACCGGATCACCTCTTTCCATTGAAGGGTTTGAGTTCATTTACAGTGAGATCAAAAAAGACCTCCAGTTGGCTTCTATTTCCGGGGGTTCCGATCTCAACGGCTGCTTTGCCCTTGGAAATCCGATAGGTCCGGTCTATGCCGGGGAACTCCAGTGCAGGGGACTCGCCATGAAGGTGGAGGCATTTGATGATAATGGGAAACCGGTCATCAACGACCAGGGTGAACTGGTATGCGCCGCCCCCTTTCCCTCCATGCCGATCTATTTCTGGGATGATCCCGAAGGAGAAAAATACAATGCCGCCTATTTCGATGTCTATCCCAATGTCTGGCGTCATGGGGATTTCATAGAGATAAATGACCGTGGGGGTGTGGTCATCTACGGCCGCTCCGACGCCACATTAAACCCGGGCGGCGTCCGTATAGGCACCGCCGAGATCTACCGCCAGGTGGAGCAATTGGAGGAGATCCAGGACAGTCTCGTGGTTGGACAGAACTGGAAGAACGATGTGAGGGTCATTCTCTTTGTCCAGATGGCCGAGGGGTCCGAGTTGACCGAAGAACTCCAGGGCAAGATCAAAAAGACCATACGTGTCAATGCATCGCCGCGACATGTGCCGGCAAAGATCTTAGCCGTGCCGGAAATACTCTACACCCTTAATATGAAAAAAGTGGAACTGGCAGTCAAAAAGGTCATCGAGGGTAAGGAAGTGAAGAACAAGGATGCCCTCAAAAACCCGGAGATCCTCGATTTCTACGCAAGCATAAAAGAACTTCAGGAGGATTAGAACTAGATTTGACTGATTTACCGGTTATCCTTTTTCCGCACACCTGTATCACCGGGCCGGATTCTGAAATAATACTCGCCGTCTTCGGCCGGCTTACGATCTGTCAACCGTGGTTCATGGACGGGCCGATACCGAAGGCGGAGGGTGAGGGGTCTTCTTCTCTACGAATAATCCATCCGGAAGAAGACGTGAAGCCTGAAAGGGATTTCAAGAGACTCCTCTCTGAATACCGGTCGTGGATGGGGCAGAATCGGGATAAGGGTTATACTGCCTTTCTGAATGCGATTCGGGAGGCCGGTCTTTCGGAAGATAATCCATGGGAAATCAGACAAATGATACGCGAAACCGGGAAAGAATCTCCGGTTTCTCAGGAAGACAACGCCCTCAAATGGCATCTCATTCTCCACTTGGCCAGAGAGTTCGAAGAAAATAGACTGGAAGAAGAAGAGATGCTAAGCCAGATTAAACAGCAAAAATCACCCCTTGCGCAGGCCCTTGGAGAGGAGACACCTTTTAAGGGCCTGTTTGAGGATCTTCCTCAATCTGAAAAAAGTCTTTTTGTGGATAAGCATCATCTGGGCCGGGTAATTAAGGCCTGGGTCGGTCTTTTCGGGGTCCGCCTCCACAATCATGCTCACCTGATCACCCTCGACGGGCATGTCATGGAATATGTATCGAATATTTTTGAAGATGAGACAGGCCAATCCCCTGAAGAGGAAGAGGATTCCTTTTCATCTGAAAGCTTCTCAAGCCGGATTCATATTTGCCGTAAATATCTTCCCCGTCTTTTAGACGAAAAAACCGATCCCGTGGATCCCGTCCTGACATATCTTTCCGGCAAAACCATTATGCTCTTGAATGACTGATGACCGGGCACGGGGTTGAAGACAGAGTTTAGCTAAAATGATGGTAACTCAGGGTCACGATTTGGAGATATGGCATCCAACCTTGAACCATGAACCGTGAACCCGACAACCTGAATACTACGGGAGCATAATGAAATCCGCGACGCGTGCGTTATTAAGTATCATGGTCTTGATGTTTTTTTCATCACTGTCCTGGGGAGGTGAGGGCCTCAATGCGGTCGAGGATATCGCAAGGATACGCAAAGGAATCGTGCGCATCAGCGTTACTGCACAGGTCCCAGATTATTCTCTTCCCTGGAACCCCGGCAGGATAACAAGAGGCGTGGGTACAGGGTTTCTTATTTCCGGGAAACGGATACTGACAAACGCCCACATATCAAGTAATGCCCGGTTTATCGCAGTTCAAAAGGAAAATGATTCCCGCATTTATGAGGCTAAGGTCAAATTCATTGCCCATGACTGCGATCTGGCCTTACTGGAAGTGCCCGAAAAATCATTTTTTGACGGCATGTCGCCCTTATCATTAGGGGGTATGCCTTCACTGGATTCAACCGCAACGGTATTAGGCTACCCTATCGGGGGAAGGCGATTATCCGTAACAAGAGGTGTTGTTTCACGTATTGATTTCCAGACGTACTCACATTCCGCCGCGGACGGTCATCTGGCTATTCAGATCGATGCGGCCATTAACCCCGGAAACAGCGGCGGACCGGTTTTGCAGGATAACGCGGTCGTAGGAGTCGCATTCCAGGGCTTTAGCGGCAATGTGGCCCAGAACGTAGGATATATGATCCCCGTTCCCGTGATCGAGAGATTTCTAACGGATATAAAGGACGGACAGTACGATCGGTATGTTGATCTTTCTATCCGTCAATTTCCGCTTTTAAACAACGCGTATCGTCGTGCCATGGGTCTTGCCCCGGGTGACTATGGGGTAATCGTGAGCAGTGTTTTAAAGACGCCCAATGCCGACCGCATACTCAGGCCGGGGGACGTTTTATTATCCATTGACGGCCTGCCTATTTTCAGCAACGGATATGTTGAAATGGGTGATGAACGAGTCCGCATGGAGGAGGTTGTCGAGAGAAAGTATAAAGGAGATTCCGTCCGGCTTAAAATCATCCGCGACCGCAAGGAAATGGATGTGACAGTCCCGTTATACTCGCCATGGCCCTACTTGATGCAGGCCAGGCGTCACGATGTTAAACCGCGTTTCGTTGTCTATGGCGGCCTCATTTTTCAGCCTCTGTCTCACGATTTTCTAAAGGCAAGCAATATAAAAGATATCAACATCATCTATCATTCTTTTAATT
>DAOUXC010000200.1 GCA_030666795.1 Desulfobacteraceae bacterium | reverse complement strand
CCTGTCTGGTCTCCGGCGAAGGGCCATGCGCGGCCCATTTTTAGTATTCTGACTGAAAACCCATTGGCAGGGAGCCGGAATTTTCTTTTCGTTCCGTTCGCTTCGCCGTCCGAGGCCCCCCTCTTTGCGGAATTTTGGCCTTTCAGTTATGCTGCGTCAGGACCAAAATGCGTTACTCCGAAAACATCCCGTCGCCCGCCTGTGCAAAAAAAACGTTTTGGACAAGATTAATCATGTTCGAATCTCTAAAACTCTCAGAACTTCCGGAAAGACAGTGCGGAATCCTGCGAAAGCCTTCGAACACAAGACCCACGATCTGGGTTGCGGAGGAAAAGGGTATGCGGGCCGTTGTAAAAGACTTCAGTACAAGCAAATTTCTGTTTCGAAATTCTGTTGGACGCTTTTTAGTATGGAGAGAGAGCAAGGCATACGGAAAAATGAAAGATCTTGCAGGAATTCCGAAACTGTACCGGGTCATTGACGGCCTTGCTCTGGTAGTGGAAGAGATATCTGGAAGAAACCTGGAAGAGCTTGAGGACAAGATGGAGATCCCTCAATCGTTTTTTGATGCCTTGAAAGACCTGGTGGCAGGATTCCACAAAAGGGGGTTGGCCCATTGTGACCTAAAGCGGGCCCCCAATACACTTTTGGGCGATAATGGCCTCCCTTACATCGTTGACTGGGGCGCGTCTATTTCCGAGAAGGAGTTCAGGTTGTTTCCACTGAATCTTGTTTACAGGAGATTCCTCAGAGACGACTATGTAGCCATCATCAAAATGAAGCTGCGGCACACTCCAGGCTCAGTAACCCAAAAAGAAAAAGATTTTTACGGATATCGCAGCGGCCCGGAAAAAATGCTGAGGGGTATCAGGGACAGGCTTCGCAGAATATTGCAGAAAATAGCATAAAACTCGTAATGTTAGACAAGATGCGACTGCTCAATTGTCTTCTGTCTTGCAGACCGGATCATTATCTTCGTCATCCAGCGAAACCATGATCTTTTGCGCAATTCCCCTGCCGATTGCCAGTCTCGTGCAATCATGGCCCAATATGAGTCTTCCCATGCCGTTATTATTGATAATCTCAATATGATCCCCGTTGCGGAGACCCATGTCCGTCAGCCTGGTCCGGGCGCTCCTCCCACCGGCCATCTCCTTTACGATAACTCTTTCCCCGGGTTTGGCCATGGCCAGGGGCATCAGGGGTTTTCTCTTGGCGAGGCATTCGGAACACAGGCCATAAATCTCCATCCTGTGCTGGAGCATGTGAAAACCCTGCTGGGCCGCGATCTTTAATTGCAGCCTCTCCATGTCCTCGTTTGCGAATTCTTCGATTTTGCCGCATTTGGTACAGATAAGGTGATCATGATGCCTGCCCAGATGGTGGTGCTCATAACGTACGGGCTGGCCTTCGAATTGTTTCTTCTGTGCAAACCCGAGATCCACCATCCGCTTCATACACTGCCTGACAAATTCAGGATCATAATCATACCCTTTTTCCCTCAAAAGACGGTACATCTGTTCAAGGGTGATATGTTCTTCCGTACCCATAAAAACATCAATAATATTGAGCCTGTCTTGAAGCCGGTCGTTCCCGTCCGCCTCTATTAAGGCCTTAAAATTCAGTTTTTCAAAATAGTTGTTATTTTCCATGATCCCTTCTCGATATTTTCCTTCCAAAACACCCGTAACAAAACACCTTATCTTATTCCGCTATCAAACAAGATATTTTCGCTATTGGAAAATAATCGAGGCTCCTTTGCATATTCGGTACGCCTAAATAAGATTTATATGCCTTAAATCTAAGCACTCTGCAATCTCATATCAAGAAATAAAACCGCTTCATGATTTTATTACTTGATGACCGGCATTTTATTTTTCTCCTTGAGAAACCCAATAAAACCTTTGACGGAATTGGCCATGAAAAACCTTTCCCTTTTTTGAGTGTCCGGGTCCATCTGACCAAATGCCGCCAGGTTCGGGTCCTTTTCAAGTAAAATATCAATGCATCTGTTTATGCGGTCATCATCATCCATCTGTCCCGCGGCCGCACATTCATATATCATTTTCTTCCATTGCGTCAGTTGTTCACGGGATATTTCCAACAAACGGCTGGAGCTTTCAGCCTCTCCGAAGTGAGCAAAATAGATGGGCTGGTCCTTCAGGGAAAGTAAACGATCAATACTTTTCATGCACACATCGAAAAAAAATCTCGGGGGGGTGGAAGGGCGGACATATTCATCACCATTAATGCGGATACAGATACCACCTGCCTCACCCGCAAAAAGCCGGTTTTCGAAACTGAAACTCAAGTGATGAACAGCATGGCCCGGTGTTTCAATAACCAGAAGTTCTTTTAAGTCATTTTGCGTGTGCGGAATCAATTTCTCTTTCGGAACGGGCCTTGGAGGACCGTACATCTCCGCAATTTTCCCAAGTACCTTCAGGCTGCCCTCCCAGAGCGTTGAAGGATCAACAAGATATTGAATTGCCTTCTCATGACACAGGACCCTTGCCATGGGGTAATGATCCAGCAGGTCAGCCAATCCCCCGGCATGGTCAATGTGTATATGGGTCAGAAGGATTAAATCGACCCTATCCAGGCCTAAAGATTCCAGAGAACCAATCAACCGGGCGGCCGTATTTGCAGGACCCGCGTCAATGAGTAAATTTGCGTCACCCTGACAGACCCAGGAACCGAAAAAAGAATCAAATCCCGGCACATCCTGTTTGATTTCGACCAGTTCAACATTCATTTAGATTATATATCCCTGCCGTTGTAACTCAAGCAGCACTTCCTGGGCGGCTTCATCCGGGGTCATGTCTTTGGTATCCGCGCTGACCTCTGCGTTCTCGGGCACCTCATAAGGATCATCAATTCCCGTAAGGCCCTTGATCAGGCCGGCCCGTGCCTTTGCATAAATACCTTTACGATCCCGCTGTTCACAGATATTGAGCGGCGTAGCCACATGAACCTCGATAAAACCTCCGTACACCTCAATCATCTCCCGGATCTGCCTTCTGGATAACCTGTAGGGAGCTATGGGCGCACATATGGCAATACCCCTGTTTTTAGTAATTTCACTTGCCACAAAGCCGATGCGGCGCACGTTTATATCCCGGTGTTCCTTGGAAAACCCCAGTTCGCTTGAAAGATGCCTTCGGACAATGTCACCATCCAACAGGGTGACGGGCCTGTCGCCCATCTCCAGGAATCTTGACAGGAGTACCCGCGCGATAGTGGACTTCCCTGCCCCGGAAAGACCCGTGAAAAAGACCGTGAATCCCTGCTTGTGTCTCGGCGGATATGCCGTCCTGAGCTCTTCAATCACTTCGGGAAACGTAAACCACTCCGGAATTTCAAGACCGGAACGTAACAGGTTCCTGAGTTCCGTGCCCGAAAGCGTCTTGCTTGTCGCATCTTTCGATATTTCACTCCTGGGTGCGTATTTGTCCTTGTCCGGCACATAAACCATCTCTTTAAAGGGGATAATCTTTATTCCGACCTCATCCTGATATTCATTTAAGAGTTCCTGTGACGCATATGGTTCATAAAAAGGCTTTTCCTTTTTGTCGAGCCCCGGACCCGCGTGGTCCCGGCCGACAATAAAATGGGTGCACCCGTAGTTCTTGCGAATCAGGGCATGCCACACGGCTTCACGGGGTCCTGCCATCCGCATTGCCAACGGCAACAGAGAAAGAAGCATCATATTTGGAGGATAATGCCGGCTTGCATCCTGATAGCATCGAACACGAGTGTAATAATCAATATCACCGGGTTTGGTTCGGCCTACCACAGGCTGGAGGAGCAGATTGGCCTTCGCCTCCCGCATGGCCCTGAGAGTCATATCAAACTGGGCCCGATGAAGCGGATTACGGGTCTGAAAACCCACCATGCGACGCCATCCCAATTTGGAACAACTTGCTCTCACCTCAAGGGGTGTGAGGCGGAGATGTTTGAAGTCAAAATGAAGAGGCATATTGATCCCTTCAATCCTGCCGCCCACATAGTGAGTGCCGGCCTGGTGGAAAAGATAATCCACCCCCGGATGTGCAGCGTCAGTGCTGTTATAAACCTCCCGGGCCTCCCTTTCCTTGTCAACAGGCCATATCTCCCCGATGTGCATCACCGCCAGCATGAAGCCTTCGGGATCCCGGAGCGCCACTGATTGACCCGCCTCCAATCGCGACGCTTCAAGTTCGGTGACACCCAGGCAAACCGGAATCGGCCAGAGGCTTCCATCTTGAAGACGCATCCTGTCAAGCACCGACTCGTAATCCATTTGTGTCATAAAACCCGTGAGCGGCGAAAAGCCGCCGTTCATCAGGAGTTCCAGATCGCATAATTGGGCATCTGACAAAATAATGGATGGGATGTGCAGGGAAAGGTCCTTCAAAACATTTTTTCGCTCTTCATCCACAATCAGATTGACAAGGTCTCCCCCATGGGGCGCGATTAAATGATTCAAGGTTTTACTCCTCTATTACCTGAAGGGCCACAGAAACCATTATTTCTGCAGCCCTTTGTATTTGTGAGGTCATTCTGTTTTGTTGCCCGTAAGTTTTAGAGATTATCTTATCATCAGCATATAATCAGGTCAAATAGTTTTCAAACCTGCTGCGTCTCTGATCTTTTTTCACCACCCACTCGTTGGGCGCGTTCGAGACACAGAGAACAGACTGCTAATAAATTCGTAGAGGTTGGGATTTTGAGCGTACATTCATACCGCCGTTTTTCTCTGTGTTCTCTGTGTCTCAAGCAAAGCGGGTGGCAAAATCTTTTTCGACCGCATACAGGGGTAAATTCACTTTGTGTCATTTTTAAACGGCCTGTAAAGGGGATCTCCGATAAGCACCATCTGCCAGGACAAAAAAGGTTTTGACAGGGCATAACATTCAGCTAAGGTCAACCGGCCCTGAACGAGAAGCCCGAAAAACATCTCGGGTATTGGAAATGCCTGGACATATGGCTCGTTTACAGGCCCCAAGGTGGCGGCTACTCCTTTTTCCAGCATCATCTTGCACCAGACTCGACTCCCTTTCCTCTTTAATGTTGTGCATTCACTACTTGCAATATGGTACCCGACCGACCCGGGTCGCCACTCAAAGGCATCCACATACCGGGCAAGGCTGTACCACCCGCAATAAAGGGCTGCTCCAGGGCACTCGCCCGGCTGGAAAAGTTCGGATTTATTATTCACAACCACGGGCATTCGCCCGGTTTTTTCAATGTGATCGGCCGCCAGATAAAGTGAGTGGTCATAGGGCTTATACCCGGAACGATTTTTATTTTTACTCTCCCCCTTTGGCCTTGGATAGCGCGCATCAAAATACGCCGTGCCCGTGAGCCCGGTTTTTTCCGTTCTAATGCTGTCGTCAATGATCCTTCGAACGATTTCAGCCGAAGGTCCGTCCAGCCTGGAGACCATCAATGCCTTTCGAGGCATATTCTTGATCCTCTTCCCGCGATACCCTAAAAAATAGGGGTTAGGCACCCATCCGGACAGTTTGTAATTTTGCTCCAGGACTAAGGCAATCTCTGAATCTAAGGAGGACCTCGCATCCTTTTTGCTCAAAACAGAAAGAATCTTTTTAACGCCTTTTAATTCGGACTTGATAATTTTGATCTGCTCTGTCTCGTCGGCCGGAACGGCCACTACTTGTTCTGTAAGATTGTCTTTCCTTAACTCCAGCCTGTTCAGTTCCCTTTTTTCTTCTTTGGATATTTCCGGGGGCTCCAATTTCAAAGGAAGCCCGTACATAACCAGAATGCAACGAATGACGCCCATGGGATCTTTATCTTTGAGAAAATTCCTAAGTGGCTCAACTACCTTCTTTTCATAATCCTCTCGTTCGCACCATTCCTTATCGGTGATCCGGAGTCGAATCAGATGATCCTCCGGAATGCCCCTTTTTTCCATATAGTATTTGGCCAACCCCACACTCCGCGAGGCGTTTTTATTGGCTAATACCAAAATTTCGTGCGGCTCTAATGCCCAACAGGGTAATGCCGGAAAGCACATTGCACATGACAACAAAATGCATAAACTCACAAATCTTGTAAAATATATCCGTTCCATCGTCTTCTGAAAATCACCTTCATTTACGCATTATCCTACTGGAAAAAAGGGGGCTCGTGATTTATTGACTTTCCAGTAAATATTCCTCAATAGCCTCGTTCCCCATTGCCTGCTGCCCACGTACTATCGATTTACTCACTGCTGATGGGCTGACCCCCAACTCCTTAGCAACAGAGACGGAGGTTAGTCCAAGTTTGCGCACCCCCACATAGCAGAGAACTGAACGTGCTTTCACTACGGCGGGGACCTTGCTCCCGGATTTCAGATCCTCGGTCTCCACGCCAAAATGATCCGCGATTTTCTCCAACAACCTCTTCAAATTTATTCCTCTTTGCCTCAGAAGAGACCTCCTCTCCCAGTCCTCCCCGGACTCCCTCAATACTCGCTCCACAAACTCGGTTCCCCCGATAATCCGCTCATCACCTCTTACCCTTTCGCCCGAGTCCCTCAACTCTTCCAGCCCCTTCCAGCCTCCCACAGAGCGGAGTAACCCTCCTCCCACCAAATCCGGTCTCCTTCCTTTATCAACTCCCTTTGAGACAAAGCTGATATACCCTCTTTTTGCCTCCCTCTCCCTTTTCCCAAAGTACTTCAGGACGTAATCTCTATCCTGCCAGGCTCTCTTTTTCTTACCCATCAGCACGCAATGTCCTGAGTAGGCATACGACCCAAGTTCCCTGAGATCCTTCACAAGTCCTGCACGTAACGGATTGAGATGGATATACCTCACAAGCTCTTGCAGGTAGGCATCTTCCTCACACAGGATGGACTTGTAACGATTCTGGAAAAGATGGCCATGGCGATCATATCGCCGGTTGAAGGTCACTGCATAGCCCGCCAGAAGTTTCCTCATCACCCGCGATATGGGAATCTGTCCTGTTCGCAAAAGAAAATGTGCATGGTTGCCAAGCAACGACCAGGCAT
>DAOUXC010000104.1 GCA_030666795.1 Desulfobacteraceae bacterium | reverse complement strand
GGGGACCGTCTTCCCGTGGATAAAATCAGCGGATATTTCTTGTAGAGATCCGGTCGGCTTCCCGGTGTAAACGGCGGTTCTTCGTGATGCGGCAGGGGCTCCGTGTCCCATTCCTCCCGCAACGTGGCATACAGTTCAAACCTGCCGGTCGGCGTCCTGAAACCCGGTTTTTTGTCCGCACGTAACAATCCCTTTTCATGACGACGGTAAGGACAGCTGGAACTGCCTTCAGGGGGATATGCCCATCCTTTTTCCTGTAGTTCAGCAAACGTCATGCCCGAGGGCTTGAGGATGTCATCGTACAGATCATGGAGAGTCTCAAAGTCAAACTCCGGGTCAAACCGTTTGGCCAACTCAAAATTGATCTCCATATCGGATCGGCAATCCGGTACTTCCATCAACTTGTTGATGGACTGAAGAGGCACCCACCAACTCCGGAAGCTGTCTTTTTCCAGAAAGGTGGTCGCGGGCAGTAAAACATCCGCGTACTGGGTGGTGGGGGTCTGAAAAAGGTCCACAGCCACCACAAAATCAAGTTTCTTCAGGGCCTCACGCCATTGTTTGGGATCCATGCCCAGGCCCTGCATGATACCCGCGGTCTGAATCCACATGCCTTTGATGGGGTATGGCTTTTCGGTAAAGATCTGTTCCAGGGCCAGGTCGGTCTGGGCCCTCCAGTAAAATTTGTTCATCGGCATGTAACGGTCGCCACCGATTCGGGGCTTGTCCATCTCTTTTGTCTTGAGCCGGATCGCGCCCTTGCTTCCGGGCAACGCGTAAGGGGCTACATCAAAGGCCATACGCGCGATTACATTCCCGCCCGGGATATCCAGGTTGCCGGTGATGGCCCAGAGACAGGATATGGCCTGTACCAGGGGGGTAAGGGCCGGAGTCATGTCCACGGCCACACCCCAATGGATGGCCGCGGGTTTGCTCTTGGCGTAAAAGCGGGCCGCCACGGCAATATCATCCGCCGAAACGCCGGTGATCTTTTCCACCTGATCCAGCGGATATTTGTTGACTTCATCGCAAAAGGCATCCCACACCGTATGACATAGTACCATACGCCCATCTGCCAGCTTCACACTGCATTGACCGGTGATCATGGGGGAAGTGTTTTTTTGTCGATAGTCCACAGCAGCTGTATCCCAGACCACGGTCTTTTTGTATTCCCGGTCCCAGACCACGAAATTCGATTCTGAGCCCCTTTTATCGATATCATCCTCCCGCAAAAGCCGCCCGGTGTCTTCGCGAATCAGGTGAGGGCTGTTTGTCCATTTTTCAACGAACGCGTGATCATACAGGTCCTCGTTGATGATGACATTCAAGAGTCCCATGGCCAGGGCCGGATCAGAACCGGGTCTTAAGGGCAGTCGGTATTTGGCCCGGGACCCGAACCAGGACAGCCGGGGATCCACCGAGATGATCTTGGTGCCCCGTTTCATGAGATCGATGATCCAGTGGCCGAACAGGTTGTCAGGGCAGGTAGCATGGATATTATATCCCCAGACGATCATGCACTCCGGCACCTCGTACCCCGGATTATCATACCGATCCGGGAACCACTGGGCCGCGTCGAATACGGCAAAATCCCCCTGGACCGTATTCACGGCAGCCAGCCGTGGCCCGTAGCACGCATTACCGGTCAGACCGAACATGACATTGGGGCTGCCGTAGGCATAGGCCAGCATACAAATCCAGGGATAAATATCCCTTCCGGTCCCGGCATTGAACAGCACGCTTTCCGGACCGTATTCCTTTCGGATGGCATCCATCTTTTTCTCGATTAAATCAAAGGCCTCGTCCCAGGAAATCGGCTTCCACTTGCCCTCCCCACGCTCGCCCATGCGTTTGAGCGGTTGTCGCAGGCGGTCCGGATGATCCACATACTGGGTCATGGCCAGAACCCGGGCACAAATCCTGCCCTGGTTCCAGGGGTGATCCGGATCACCCTCTATCTTGACCAGTTTGCCGTCCCTTATGTGGGCCAGCACACCACAGCCGCCGTGGCACCCCGGCCCTGCAGACCACGTGGTCGTACGAAGGACTTTTGTTTCAGATTGGTTCATTGTCATTCTACCCCCTGAATGATTGTGGAAGCCCTTGATGCTGCTGTTTTTATTTTTTCCAGTTCCTGTATTTTACTAACTCCCCCTGCAGGGCATTGATGATTGTTGTCAATATGGCAATATCATCAATAAAACCTATCAAAGGTATAAAATCAGGTATAAGATCCGTTGGTATTATAAAATAGAGCAGTCCGCCACCTATAATTCCCAGATTAACCGGATGCATCTTATATCTGCCGCTTATTGCGTCCTTGAAGAGATAATAGAGGTCCTTCACATCCTGCAAAATGTCTTTCAATGCCCCGGACGCTTTTTCAATTTTTCTTGAAAACGACCGGTCGTTGACATACTGGTTGTAACTTCTGCCCTTTGAAAAGCGAAGTATCCTGTTATAATTTTTCCTTTGCTCAGGATCAGAGAGTATGCCATACGCGATATTGAGCGTCTTGGTCATCTCTTCGGCTTCTTCTTTACGGTCACGGTTTATATCAGGGTGCCACTCCTTCATTCTTTCCCGATAGGCCCGCCTGATTTCTTCGGATTCCGCTTTTGGATCAACATCCAGCAATTCGTAATAATTCATTGTCTTATCTGACGTAGTATTCATATGAGGATCATCTGCAAATTAGTTGGTTGATGATCAGGATTCAAGCGTTTGTTTTTTGCCTTAATAAAATACAACTAATCGGGAGATGATCCAAAAATAAAAATTTACCGAAATCGGATTCGAGTGGGCAAGGGCGTGGCCTCTTCAGCCATTCGCTTTATAGCGGATTCCTCATTTTTGAGGATATCTAAAAGCATCAAGGCCTCCACCGGGGTGAACTCCAGTCGAGTTTTATCTCCCTTTTGAATGACAACGCCGCTCTCGGTCACCCGAATGGTGTATTTTTCTTTGATATTTTCCATGTGGGACATATCGCCACGTACATAGGATTATAAGATTCAATAGGGAGATAGGAAATATTATGGCGACTCTATAGATCTCTCACCGATGACATGCTGAAGAGCCCCTTGTCATTCCATATTTCCCGGTCCGTTTACTATAGTACCAAGAGTCATGTGCAGCTTTTAAGACCTTATTGATTATTTGCGTGGAATCTGCCAGAACGAGCCCATTTTTTGAAATGCCTTCACCATCTCAATCATATACTCCCCCATATGGGAGAAGTAATCAGGCTTCAATCTTTCTGTAAAAAACCTGCTCGAAAAAATTTTGACCATGTCCGGTAACCGAACGATGCCTTCCTCAGTATCCGGTTTATAACCACTCCAGTTAAACACATGCTCTTCCGACCGGAAGAGAAGCATGTTGCTTCAGGCATAGGCGATATCGTTGAGCCAATTTTTGAACGGGATCGGAGTATAGGCTACCAGGCCTTCGGGATCGGTCTTTTCAAGATCACCATCTTTCATCTCGACTCTCATGGGCTCCCCGCAATCAAGACAGGGTGCATCGATCCGCACAACTTTTCCGGGGAACAGCCAGCTGACCGCCAGCGCCTCGAACCCTCATTGGGCGAACCATTTTTGCTCCCCTTCAATAGTGATTCTATATTGTGTCGGGAGGTTGTTAAAAGGGGCAAAAGAGACGATAGCGTCCGATTTGGGGTATAACCAGCCGGGAACACCGGCGGAGAACAGTTTATGAAGGACCTTTCGCCCCTCCTCCGGGGAAACACCCAAATCGGCTGCAAGCTCAGTAAAAAAAGGCGCCTGACCAGTCTCCACCATGTGCTTCATGATAATCCGAAAAGCTCTGTCCAATGTGCTCGGTTCACTCATGATGTCCGCCTCCTCAATCTATTTGAAATGGAAAGATTCATTTATATGATATAAAGCTCCCTTTAACAAGACTTGGGTGAGCTCCGTCGAGCCGCTACGGTATGTGGTTCATTACCGCCCGTTCGGCGGCGGTCAGGGCGCCTTCGAGATAACCGCCGTGTTGGTTGGCTGTTTCCGTACCGGCAAAATAGATAGTACCGTCCCAGATGCAGGTTTGGCCTGCCGGTGGGTGATAGAGGGGGTGTTCGTACATAGGCGGCTGGTCGAAACGTGTTGCGGTAAAACGCTCGCGAGCCCAATCCTGATAAAAGAATGCCATCGGCTGCGCCGCCGGTTTGCCGTAGATGATTGCAAGTTGTGAGAGGATCGCCTCAATGAGAAGTTGTTGCTGGTCGCGTTGCACCGCCGGAATGCCGACAAAGCCGGTCAGTCCGAAGGGGCCCCGGCGATCGTTGGATCCGTCGTGGATCTCGCCCAGCGGACCGCGCTCGCTGAACGCCTGGCCCGAGAGGCCTGTTTGGCGCCAGAAAGGTTCTTCGTAAAGGGCGTAGAATTTCGCCTGACCCGCCATCCAGGTACCGATTTTCAGCATCGCCTGGGTCAAATTATGAGACAAGTCCGGGTCAAAGAGAATGGTAGCGGCTGCAAGACGTGGCGGCAGGGCGAGGATTACTTTGTTGGCACGGAACCGGGTCCGGGGTTCTTTCTCCAATTCGCCCACACTGATCAGGGCGCCGGCAACCTTTTTTTCGATCTTACAGACCGGGTGACTGAGCCTTATGGCGTTTTCAGGGATATCTTCACAGAGTTTTCTGATCAGTGCCATCATTCCGCCGGAAAGCCTCCAGGAGAGCGGTTCCATTACGTAACCGCTGACGGTCCGGACCGCTCCAACGGGGCTTTCAAATCGGCCCCTGCCCTCTTCAAACTGGCGATAACCCTTGAGCCCCAGGTCTTGAATCAGACGCGCCATTTTCGGGTGAATCTCGGGCCAGTACCACGAAGGGCCGAGATCCGAGCAAAATCCTTGATGTTCAGGACTTAAAATTCTGCCGCCCACACGCTCACGTGCTTCGAGAACGATAAAAGATTTATTTCTCCGGGACAGCAGGTAGGCGGCATAGATACCGCTCAGGCCGCCTCCGATAATTATGGTATCAACTTTTTCCGTGGGCATGGCAATGTTCCGTTACAATCTTTGACGGCTTCGTAAAAGCTCCACCTTCTTTGTTGCGTTTACACCCCAAAATTCATTCCGGCTTGATAGTAGTCTTATATATTGCCGGCTCTTCCTCCAGACAGAAGTACTCGTGGCGTAACCACGCGTCGGTCATATCGGTGTTGTGCTTGCTCATGAAATACTCATTCTCGCCTGTGATCAGCATCATATGACACTTTGGCTTCGGATCGAACTTAACGATCATCCGAGGCGCTGAAGCCGACTCGGCGATAAAGGGCGGTTTCACCCCAAAGAAGCGACCGCGGTTGTTGGTTTCGCTGTCCCCCTCGAAGGGAAAGGGGCCGTAGTTCACGAGAGGCCTGAAAAGAGCCGATTTCCCGAGAATGTGATCGAACTTTATCTTATGAAATTTTCCCCACTCCCATGAATCCATATCAGGGGAGCCTGAATATTCTTCGAGAACATCCAGCACCTCCTTGAACGCGCGTGTGGCGATGTCGCCGATTGTCTCCTTCTCCGGCGTGCTCACGTCGTCAAAGAAATCGCTCTTTTTTTTCACCAGATCGAGGAAGCGCTCCATACTGATATAGCGCTCACCTATAAGCTCGGTGATCAATTCGGGGCCTATCTCATCCTGCAGGGTCTGGAAGAAAAAACGAACGTAGAAGGTATTATAGATGGAGGGTGCTATCGAGTCCTTACGGTTCTCGCCATCCCATTTTAAAACCATATCATATGCCTTTTTCAGTCGTTGGTTATCGCCCGGTGTGACAAATTTCATGATAATCGGAAGAAGCTTCTTCGCCAGCACCGTGTGTGTATCCGTCTGGACCTTCTTAACGTATTCAACATCAATATTGTCCTTATCCCGGAGCATTACCGCGATATTCTCATATCTGTAACCCGGTGCAAATACGGGATTCACATCATAAGGAAAATCCTTCATATCCTTGCCATTGGCAGTAGCGATAAACCCCCGTGGCGGATTCTTGACCAGGGGATATTTATCATCGGGCACGTTCCCGTTCCAGTTCAGCTGGGTTTCCTCACCGTTTGCCGGGAAGTTACCCACTCCCTTCTTCCTCAACGGGATTGAACCGATAACCCGATAGGCGATATTTCCCTTGTAATCGGCATAGACCATGTTCTGTGGCGTAATCCTGATCTTTTTAGAGCCGGCAATGAACTCCTCGTAGTTGCGGGCCCTGTTGATGTGAAAAAATCCCCCTATATTCGCGTCGTCAAAGCCGGTCCATTCCAGGCTTATATCAAACCCGATATCGGGAAAGACATCATTGAGAATCGGCTTTCTGCCGGCATAATATATGGTCTTCTTGACCGGCTCCTTTCCCTTGATCCTGAACTCCATCTCCTTCTCAGCGAGGGGATATTCCATGCCCTTATAGCGATAGGTCTTATTATTCCAGTTTATCTTCTCCTTAAAGAGATCGACCACATCAGCGCCGTAATTCGTATTTGCCCAGGCACAGTATTGATTATAACCGGTAACGATGAAGGGGACCCCCAGGACCTGTGCACCGGCGGCCTCATAGTCACCTGCCTTTACACGCACGAAATAGAAATCGTTCGGGAGTTTGGATGAATGCACATGCATATCGCTCGCTAAGATCGCTCCGTCGTGAGCGTTCTTCTCCGGCGCGATGACCCAGTTATTACTCGCGGAGCGGCATCCGAGGAGCCAGCCGAGATCCCGGAGCCGGGTCACGAACTCCTTATCGCTCGCATAGTCAGCGACTCTATCATCGACGATGGTGGGCGTTTCCGGAGGAATGAAATTGAGGAGCTCCGTGCATCGCTCCTTCCCGATTTTCCGGGCGATCTTGTGATACAGAAGTTCATGCTTCATGTTGTATGCCAGGGACCAGGTGAGCATAACGCCCACGCTCGCCGCATCCGCCGGTTTCCAGGTCTCCTGTTTGAAGCCGAGCAGTTTCATATACAGATTGGTTCCGTGAGTATCCAGATAATAGTTTATTCCATCCACATATCGTTGAAGATATTTTTTAAGGACGGGATCGAGTTTCTCCGTAGTCCGGACCGCGATATCGTAAAAACCCACCGCACGGAGGAAAATGTCCTTGGGCAGGGCCGATTCCCCGGCAAACTCGGATATGCGTCCCTGAGCTACCCGTCTCGTGAACTCCATCTGAAACATCCGATCCTGAGCGTTCACGTAGCCCCAGGCAAAGTAGAGGTCTTCATCGTTCTGCGCGATGATGGTGGGCACAGCATATCGATTTCGCTCAACAATAACCGCGTCTTTCAGACCCGGTGCCGCAATCTCGTCATTGTAGTCTGGAATAAGGCTCCTGAGATAGACATACACGCCAATAGCAATTACCAGGATGACAACCAGGATTATAGATACAATTTTTTTTATCATGATAATTCCTTTCCAAATAAGATAAAACAGACAAAAATCGCCGGCACTTACCCGTGTTCCTTTATCGATATCTCAATGGATTAACGTCCTAAAATAGTTCAAAGATGATGGAGTCAGGTCTTCATCCTTGACAATAAAAAAATCCACGTGAAGACTCAACCCTTGTTCTTTCATTCTATCTTGAGTCATTTGATTATCTAAGGACATGCCCCGTCCCCTTTAAACTCAAGGCAGCAGTGACAGCCACTGGTAGCCGGGCGCCACAAGCATGAGTTGGCTGCCATTGGGTAATATCCGGTAACCCTCGCTTTCTCCCACAAGTTGGACTGCAGGTATCTTCAAGACATCCTGAAATTTTCTCAGGGGTTTAGACGGTTGGGTTTCTGAGAGTCTGGCTTCAAGGAGAAGGAGTGGTTCTCCTTCATTTGCGATAAGGAAGTCCACTTCCTGTTGCTCCTTGTTCTTGATGAAATGCAGCGAAAAGGCACCGTAGCCCAGATCGTTCCATCCAGTCACGGCCCGCCACAATTCCTGTGCGACCATGTTTTCAAAACGTGCCCCCGGATCTTTGATCCGAGGCGTATCCCATATGTAGACTTTCCGTTCCTTTTGAATCGCCCGGGCAATTTTTTTCGTCCATGGTCCAATACTGAAGGTCAGGAAGAATCTTTCGAACACACCCAACCAGTTCCTGACCGAATTGTAAGATACTTTCAAGTCCCGGGCTAAAGAAGGGACGGAGATTGGACTTCCCACTTTCGAGGGCAGCAGGAAGTACAGTGTCTCCATATCCGTGACAGACTTCACGCCGGAGAGATCCCGGACATCTTCTCGAATCAATTGTTGGGTATAGACGTTTGACCAACGCCGGTAAGTTCTTGTTCGGCCTGACAGGAATGGTTCCGGAAACCCACTCCTTTCAGAGAGTTCAAGCCATATCTCCTTGAATTCTTCAGCGTTCTCCATCGTGATGAATAGTGGATTCTTCAGGAAATCTTCCATATCCCTGCTTCTTCTTCCACGCTCGGATATGGTAAAGGGCCATAGGTGAAAGAGGAGATAGCGTCCTGCCAGCGAGTCTCCCCCTTTCTGATAAAGATCCAGCCTTCCGCTTCCTGAGACCAGGAAGAGATAGTCCTCACTGAATGCGTCATAGACGCCTTTCAGATAATTCTTCCAATCTTTGTATTTGTGAATTTCATCCAAAACAACCAGGGGTCTGGATGGGTCCTTCCTCTCCATGGTTTCGAAGAATGTCGGATTTTCCAGGAAGTTTTTTCTATGCTCAGGAATATCCCAATTGAAATAGACATGATTCGTGAAGGAACGGGATATGCTCTGCGCAAGAGTCGTCTTGCCGACCTGACGAGGTCCTGCGAGCAGGATCATGTTTTTGTCTGAAGAAAGATCCTTCCAGATCTTTGTATAGGTTTTCCTCTGTTCCATGCCGACTATTATTCACAATAATGAAAAATAGTCAAGACTATATTTCATTTGAATGAAAAATTGACATGACAAAATAGAATGGGCAGGGAATGATATTTAAGGACGTACCCCTTTAATCCTTATAGAACGGTGATCTTATTATACGGAAAGAACCTTGCCCCGTTGCCACAAGTTTTTCTTTTTCGTCAAAAATATCCGCCCTCGTATATGCAATCTGGCCGCCCAATTGTGTAACCAGTGCATGACAGACAAATAATTCACCTGATGCCCGTCTTGTATATTGTATATCCAGGCTAATGGTTGCGCAATTGTATCCTTCATCTATCAGGGTCAAAACCGACCAGGCCATGGTTGTGTCCATAAGGGTAAACAGCACTCCACCATGAGGTTGATCTTCAAAAGGCCAGCAAAAGTCTTTATTCGGCCTAACGTGTGATCGCGCTTTTCCTTCACTTGCATCCTCAACAGATATGCCGATTGCATTATAGAGGGAGTTGTTATTTATGCTGTTCATTTCCTCGGGAGTAAATTCCATATTTGATTCCTTTACTCTGTTGTTTTTACTAAAACGCCTCGTATGATATTACTTCATTGTGTCCAAGGTTAAAGCCCACAATCTTATAAAAAAGGCTTTTGACACGAGCATTACTATCGCGACGGTTCCCTTTCGGTGAAGTGAAAATTGCATCCGGTATTGTTGATAAATTCAGGTAGCTCACGATTTGAGAATCGGATAATGATACTTAATTTTCGATACATTTAAAGATCGCTTTATAGTTTCAGGCTATCAGATTTTGTTAGGACTGGCAAACGTAACATGAAAAAATCATGGGTTTACGTATTATAGTAGTAACATTTAACACATATTTAAATCATATTGGCACATTATATGGGTTATCCATAAAAAAGCGGAGCCATTATAGTTCCGTCATTAACTCCTTGGCTTTTTTATCACTATTGCAGATCTTGGCTTGAGTTATCCTGAGCGATCTGTTCTTGATTTTAGTTGTCATTTACTTGTGAGTTAGAGATTAAAATTTTATAATACAGGCAAGGCAACTCATTTATTGCTTTTTTCTTAAATAAAAGTTATAAATTATATGTAGAAACAAAAAAGTAAGTAGGGTTTCCTGAAAAAGTAGTCTAATTGCGATTTACGGCGTTTTGCCGCTATCATTTTCAATTTAAGTGCCTTGCGTTCATTTCAAATTGGATCAACATTCATTGCTGAGAACGCCAATTTTGCCTTTGCGGCCGT
>DAOUXC010000179.1 GCA_030666795.1 Desulfobacteraceae bacterium | reverse complement strand
TTGATCCAATTTGAAATGAACGCAAGGCACTTAAATTGAAAATGATAGCGGCAAAACGCCGTAAATCGCAATTAGACTACTTTTTCAGGAAACCCTACATATTTTTAATCTATAATAACAGGGGTTTAGGAATGTCGCCTACTCCTTGTTTTCTATTTGCGCCACATTTGGGCTACATTTTCCGATATATCATCGGATTTTTCACCATTTATCGGGTTGTAGACATTCTGCATGAAGGCGCTCCCGTCGTCCCTCTGATAATTCTTGATATACGAGTAATACCTTTCATGGATCATCTGTAAGGTCTCGTGTCCCATCATTTTCTGACCTGTCAAGAATCTTTCAGCCTTTTCCAAAGAGACCGCCAGCTATTCTAAGGAAGGAGAGGAGGTACTTATTGAATAACCTTCTATGCAGATTGTTGGATTTCAGACGCCATTTCCGCTTGGTGTGCTGGTATCGGCTTTATATCCTTTAGCGCATCAGACTCGGATTGTTTAGCAAAATACAGATCCCACCTAAGTTGGATATTCATCCAGAAATCGGGAGATACTCCAAATACTTTTGCAAGCCTCAATGCAGTGCTCGGGGTTATCCCCCTTTTTCCATTAATGACCTCATTCACTCTCTGATATGGAACATTGATGGCATCAGATAACTCCCTCTGAGTGATTCCCATGGGTTTGAGGAATTCTTCCAAAAGCATTTCTCCCGGATGTGTTGGTGCCCTATGTGTTGGTATTCTAATCATGATTATTTCCCTCGTTAAATGTTTTAATGATAATCTGTTATCTCAACATCATCCGGTTCATTTTCGGTCCATTTAAAACAGATCCGGTATTGATCGTTAATTCGAATGCTATATTGTCCTTTCCTGTTGCCCGAAAGTGTCTCTAACCTGTTACCAGGGGGAACTTTGAGTTCATCCAGTGATGTTATTGAATCTAATTGATCAAGTTTTCTTGATGCGATTTTCCATAATGGCTTCGGGCAGATTTTGCTGGCAACCTTGGTAGCCTTGCCATTAAAGATATCTTCCGTGGCCTTGTTTTTAAAGGACTTTATCATGGAAACACAATAACACGGACACCATGCTATGTCAAGATAGTCTTTTTGTGAATTGCGAGCAAAAAAAACCCGAGTGCTCAGGCATCTCGGGCCCAACGAGACTCTAGGTCTTCAAAGGGATAATGGAAATATTATATTTATTGATTTTTAATTTTTTAAGCCTTTTTTTGTAAAGAGTAAAGATGCACCTGAATTTGCGGATCAAAGAATGGGAGCACCATGTATTTTGAAAAATCCGCATTCGAGGATAATTGTGAACTATTGCCAAGAAATGGATTACACTTTTGCCTTGACTTATTCTTGGTACTCTGTCCCCTTTTTCCTTTCTCAGGCAAAAACAAGGGTGACACGCACAACAGTGGCAATATTCCTTAAAACATTATAACATCCGGCATTATTACCCGAACATTGGGGATTATTTGAGCCGACACTTTTTACCTGCTGGGAATTATGCTGAAATCCGCTACTTCTGAGACTTCCGTGATCGGGGTCACCACCCTGACCTCATTTATGGCACCGTTTTTAATCTCTTCTGTCAATGTGGCGCTGCCGCTCATTCAGAGGGAATTTTCAGCCGATGCCGTTATTTTGAGCTGGGTGGCCACATCCTATATCCTGGCCGCCGCCATCTGTATGGTTCCCATCGGCAAGATCGCCGATATATATGGCCGCAAGAAGATCTTCGTTCTGGGACTCTTGCTCTTCGTGCTCACAACGCTGACCGCCGCGTGGGCGCCTTCCATGAAAATCCTGATTGCCTTAAGGGCATTGCAGGGGGCTGCGTCGGCCATGCTGATGTCCACGGGAATGGCCATTCTCACATCGGTGGTTTCCCCCGAGCGCAGAGGCCGGGCCATCGGCTATTATGTCTCGGCTGTATACATTGGTCTTTCAGTAGGCCCTTTTGGTGGGGGATTGATCATTCAGCACCTGGGCTGGCGTTGGATTTTTATGATCAGCGCCATTATGGGATTGGTCTGCGTCGGGATTACCTTTAAAGCGCTCAAAGGTGAGTGGACCGGTCCTCCGGGCCAGCGCCTGGACCTGGTTGGCGTCCTGCTATATGCCCCGGCCCTTTTCTTTCTGGTCTACGGCATCAGCCGTCTGCCCCGGTTAAACGGCATGCTGCTCACCCTGGGAGGCGTCGCCCTCCTCATCCTCTTCTTTTTCTTCGAACGCCGTAAGACCCATCCCGTTTTTGAAGTAAGCCTTTTCTTCAACAACCGCCTGTTTGCCTTTTCCAGCCTGGCAGCCTTGATCAGTTACGCGGCCACCTTTGGGGTTACATTTCTCATGAGTCTTTATCTGCAGTTCATCAAAGGCATGAGTCCTCAAGCCACTGGACTGATTCTCATTTGTCAGCCGGTGGTACAGGCATGTCTCTCTCCCTTGGCCGGTCGTCTTTCAGACAAGGTGGAACCGCTGCGCCTGGCCTCGGCGGGGATGGCCGTAACAGCCACCGGACTTCTGCTGCTTTCTTTCATTGGTGCCGGAACGCCCCTGTATCACATCGTTGTGATTCTATTGCTTATGGGATTCGGCTTTGCCCTGTTCTCTTCCCCGAATATGAATGCCATCATGGGGTCGGTGGATAAAGCAAATTACGGCCTTGCATCCGGCACGGTAGCCACCATGCGCCTTTTGGGGCAAATGGCCAGTATGGCCACGGCAACGTTAATGTTCGCCCTCTTTATCGGCCGGGCGCAAATTGGCCCTGAAAACTATGACCGTTATCTTTTAAGCTTCAAATATACCCTTCTGATTTTCTTTGTCTTGTGCCTGATTGGAATTTTTTTCTCTCTATTGCGGGGAGATTTGCGGCATGTGGGGGATCAGGAATGAAATTTTCCCCCAAAGCCGCCCCTGGCCGTTGTTCCGTGGGAGTAACCGCGGGCATAATGGGTATGGAATGGGTAAAAACAGACCCATTTTACGGACTTAAGGTAGAATGCGGGAGGTGTTTTGATAAGGAAATACAGGATCTTGGAATCAGAGTGAAGGGGTGAAAAATTTTATTTACTTTCTCTTGTTAAAAGAAACCTGACCCAGCCCCATCCTGTCAGACAACCGAGAACATAGTGCGGGAAGTCCCACCATACGAATGTGGTCCCTATGAGCGCACTGCCCAAAAATGATGAGCGTATCGCCTCCAGGAAAGGTGGGTGCCATAATTGGAGGAATTCAAGGATACAGGTGATAATAAAAACATAGACAGGGATCATATTTGCGGAACGTTTTGACGGGAAGAAAAGGAAGGCTGACAGGACCCAGAAAATCTCATAGAGTACGCCGGCCCCATAGTTATTGAACCACCCATTCCCCGGACCCGAATAAAATTTGAAGACGAAACCGAGAGGGGTGACAACCAGGAGCGACAGGGCCACCCTTGTGTGATTCGAAAACCATTTCATCTGACTTCCAACTCCCGGCAGATCATCGGCAGAAAGTTCCTTTGTTGGTGTAGAAGTCTAATCAACTTTATTCCTTTCTGCTCAAGGTCATTTCTGATCACGTGCCCGGCATCATCCGGATCATATCCATATGGTGTCCCATTGCCGCCTTTGGATTATTTCTTGGATCGTTTAGGGACGTGCTCATTGATTCTGATGTTGAGGATTAACTTTCCGTTCCCTCTTTTTGGAAGCCACTTGCAGCAATCCACGTTCTAAAGAAATCTGTCTTGCAAGGTAAATCTTTGCCAGGCTCTGGTAAGGCACATCTTTTTCGTTTGCAAGGGTCTTCAGTTCCGCCAGCATATCCTCGGGAAGTCGAATCGAGATGGACTTTACCGACGGCTTTAGTTTGGGAAAAGAAGCTCCCTTAATATTTTTAGTATCATAATAATCAAGAGGAGTATGAGTTGCCCAGAACTCTCTCTCCTTATCTTCGTTCTTAAAGACCGGAATTCTTTTATCCTTTTTCATGGTAGAATTTCCTCTCTCTTTTATTCATATCTCTGGCAGAAATTATTCCAATCAGGTTATTCCTCTCGGTAAATATGATGGCAAGAAAACGATCCATGTCTGTTTTCCCAAAAGCAGCCCATCGTTTTTCAGACACAGAATGCTTGGGATCATCAAGGACAAGAAGGGGTCTGTTAAAAAACACCTGTTCGCATTCCCAGTTTTCGACATTATGCTTGATCAAGTTCTTATCACTATTCCCGCTGTCCCACTGAAAGCCCGAAAATTATTCAAATATCTTTTCCATTGGCTTGAATTGTATATGACAACAATATACAAGCCAAGGTCTTTTTGGTGACTTTTGTCATCCCTGATGGTCTGAAAAACCAACTGAAGTCTTTTCTGAAAAAGGAAAAAGAACCGGAATGAACCGATTGGAAAAGATGATTTCTTGTTTATCGGGCAAAGAGATGTTATGAAAGTTCAGACAATTCACTGGATCGTCAATCGGTTCAATCTGTCTCTGAGTCGTTTATATTCATCGGCATTGTATAATCAGTTGCATCAAATATATATGGAGGAAATTATTATGGCAGACACTCAATTAGAGCTGGAAAAAAATCGATTAAAGCAAAGAAACAGGGTCGCGGAAGTGCTCCCCGATGTGATGCAGGGTGTCGGCAGTCTGACCGCTGAGGTGTATAAAGACGGTTTTCTGAGTTGCAGAGTGAAGCGACTGATGGCCTTGGCCGTGGCCCTCGGGACCGGATGTCAAAATTGCGTTCTGTCCCAAACCATGGAAGCCCTGGAAAATGGAGCCACAAAAGAAGAGATATTGGAAACGATCTCCGTGGTCATGAGTATGAGGGGAACAACCGGTGTGGGCGAATCTCTGAGGGTTGTTCAACTACTGGATGAATTAGGGAAGCTTTGAAAGATTGGAAAGGAGCAGGAAGATATGGAGCTTTTAGAAGCCATCAAATCGCGGATGTCCATCAGGGGGTTTAAGCCGGACCCCGTGCCCAGGGAGATTCTGTCTGAACTTTTAAGTGTTGCTACCCGTTCGCCTTCCGGTGTCAATTGCCAGCCCTGGGAAATCTACGTGGTGGTGGGTGAGGCCCTGAAAGAGCTCGGACAGGTCTATGTCGAGCGGTTCAGCCAGGGTATTAAACCTCAACCTGTCATTTATATTGGCCAGGAAACAAAGGGCATGTCACCGTCATTGAAAGGTGTTTACAGGGAGCGGCAGGTTGAGCTTGCAAAACAGATGTTCCAACTCATAGGCATAGAAAAGGGTGATGAAAAGAAATTGCGGGAATATTATGAGAAGATGTACCGCTTCTATGACGCGCCGGCCGTCATTATCATTGCCGCGGATGAGAGTCTTCTACTCACATCCGTATCTCTGGACATAGGTTTATTAACCCAGACCATAGCTTTGGCCGCCCAGGAGTATGGTTTAGGCACTTGTGTTATGCGGGCGATAGTGGACTATCCGGCACAAGCCAGGGATATCGTAAAAATCCCTCATTCCAAACAACCGATAATCGGTTTAGCCATAGGTTATCCGGATTGGGACGACCCTATCAACAAATTGAAAACCGAAAGGGAATCCCTGGACAAAATACTCACTGTGGTCGAAGAAGCATGACATGGAAGGCCTTTGAGCGTCGGCTCAGGCCTTGACATACTTTTGAAATCTTTCCCTATTGCTTTGCCGTCAGAGGTCATCACGTTTTTTCGGGCACACAGGCAATATGCCGCCAAATAGGCCGGGCCATGGATTCAAGAACAGACAAATCGGGCAAAATATTATTGATCCTCGCGATAGCCCTGATTGGTCACCTGTTTATCCGGATTTCATACCCAGAAGCCTCGGGCAATACGTACAGAAGCCCGCGATACGGCTTCAACATCTCTTTTCCCGAGGGATGGACGCTTTTTGAAAAGGATGGGGTTAAACCTTTGGTGGGGGCCGGGAATAAATCGGGGGATAGAATAACCGTGACCATAGATCCCCTGTCCGCCGAATACAAAGGGAGATACAAGGATATCACTAAGATTCCGGGCTATACCGAATATAACAGAAATGTCATAACCAGGGTGCTGCGTGGCTATATACTGGATGGCGGCGTGTCCCGGCTCAACAATCACACGGCACTATGGCTCAAGTTCGCCCTTGTCCGTAAATCAGGGGATAAAAAAAACTATGCTGTTGTGTATCAAATCCAGACACTGAAAGAGAATCACATATACACGATTACCGCAAAACTCTCCGGCAAAGGCAGGACAGGGGCCATTAAGAGATTCTATAAACTCTGGCCCGTTCTGGAAAAAGCCATATTTTCGTTTCGTTTACCCTGACCCCCTCTCCCGGGTGAAAGGGCATAACCCTGTTCCAAAAAGACTTAACGGCCCTTTACGCCGTTACAGTCCACCAATACCGGTTCTCTCAAACCCTCGATAGTCCCCATGGCCTCAAAACACTCTTCATCCGCGCTGAGCATTTCAACAGATACTCCCGGCGTGGTCGTGACAAAGTTCAGATCATCCATATTATCCGAATATCGATTATGGGCATCATAGTAGGCTTCCTCCGCGGCCCTCAAATTATTCAATTCGGATATGACGGTGGTCTGATATGCCCTGTCCCTATAGGTCATGAATTGGGGAATCGCGATTGCGGCCAGTATTCCGATTATCGCTATCATGATGAAGAAACCCGCGCATACCGCTATTATGATTACCGCTATGGGCCCCTTTGCCGTGTATTTTTCCTGAAGTCTTTCGTCACTTGTGCACGCATAGATTATGAATTCGATAAATGCGACAATGCTCGGTATCAACGTCCAGGAGAAAAGGAAATAGATGACGCCCTGAACGTACTTTCCAAGATAGAATTTATGGACGCCGATTCCACCTAAAAAAAATGTCAGCAACACTAACGCAACCTTGTTTACGCCCTGCTCCTGTCTCGCAACCACTCTCCCCTCCGGGGGTAATGGAGGAGGCTTGACCTCGGGTACTTCCGGGGGTTTGCTTTCAATAGTATCCGGCTCAGGCCCTTGTTCCGGTTCTATGAAACATATGGCCCCGGCCCTCTCAAACGCCTTCCTTGCCTTTTCACAGGCTTCGAGGTCCGCGCCCTTTTTAATGACCTTCCGCTGCCCTGAAAATAATTTATCTATTTTTGCGACATCAGTCTTAAAGCTTGCGGCAAGTTTTTGCTTCACATCGTCAATTTTCGCACCGGCAGCCAAGTCCCCTTTAAAAATAACACGATATTTTTTACCGCCCATACCACGCCCCCCTGACATCTTTAGATTTCCATACCAAGCTAAATTTAACTTAGCATTATTAGACACACTCTGTCAAGGTTAATTGTTTTTTTGTTGAATCAATCTCAAACATATGCACTCAATGTTTTTTTAGCGTAAGCCCATATGGTTCATCCGGTTAATGAGTACACCTCAAGAGGAGACTGGTTGCGAGATTGAAGGTTGAAGCGGTCTTTTCATAGTGACTGCTGTAAGGCCTTCGTGATTTCAGGCTGTTATGGGATGGGGGA
>DAOUXC010000110.1 GCA_030666795.1 Desulfobacteraceae bacterium | reverse complement strand
CAATCAGCCAACACCTTGTTTTTAATGTCCATTGCTGAAAGCCGAAAGTTGATGACTAATAGCGCAAACCAAAAAACGCAAGTTTCTGGATGAGCACTAACTGGCAACGCAAGGAAAATTTCTTTGTGCCGGACTTCATGCAAAAAGGATTTTTGATTGATGGTCACAATGTATGATCAAGAACAAATAAAATCTCTGGTAAAAGAGGCACAGCTTTATCAAACTCAGGGCCTTTTGGCGGAATCCAGGGAAAAATATCTGAAAGTCCTTCAATTCATTGGGGGAGATCAGCAATCCTTAAATCATGGTCAACTCGTAGGCGTAGTTAAGGACAGGATCCGGGCCGTGGAAAATAACATGACCGAGATTGATCAGGCAACAATGTTGCCGGAACTCTCAAATAATGTTCAGAACCTTATCAACAGAGTGTTTGCAATCTCTAATGATAAGGAGAAGGCCGAGTTCAAGGGTGCTGTGGCCCTGGCCAAATTCGGTCAGTATGAGCGGGCCTTGGAGGAATTTCACGGACTGCTGAAAAAAGGCGCCATGCCGGTTATTGCGGCCAAGAATATAATTATGTGTCACCTGACATTCTCTTCAGCGGAAGCAGCCGCGGGTCAATTCGAACAATGGGTTTGTCGCGATATTTTTTCAAGGGACGATCTGAAAGAGATTCGATCATTTCTCAAGAACGCCCTGGAGAAAAACGGCATTGAGGTCAGGCTCTCCGAAATTGATGAACCACCCCCTGAAACGGATGAAATCGAGGAGGAAGAAGATACAGGTGTACTTGCCATATCTTCAATCTGCGTTCCATTGGAAGAAGGACCGTTAAAAGGCGATATGGTGGAATTCGATGTCGCATTTCAAACCGGCAACATTATCAGCTTGTTTGTGAGGGCAGACCAGAAAGATCTCCTGGATATTTTCAGGCTTGGAAAAAGTCTACCTTACATAAAGTGCTATTCAACAGGCGCCATATTCGGATGCAACGGCACGGTCTTCGGAAAGACCAAAATAGACTATGGTCCGAAAAAAGGGGATTACGTCCTGGAAATGATATTGATGGCTTCGTAAAAAGTCCATCAATGCCGCACAGCGGGAGGGTGGGGGCTGTCAATGTTAATTGATCAGTAATTTTTGAATGAAAAGATCACATGTTTTAGCTGTTTTGGCCTATCTCCATAAGATTCTGAGATGGGTCTTTTAGAGGTTTATAATGGAAATGAAATCAGAGTTTTCAGGAGGCCTTTGTTTTATAAGCCTTTCGGACATTTTGCAGATACTTGGTGGAAACCATGCCACCGGAACCCTGGAAATTACCACTCAATACGCCCCGGCACCCGGCCGGATATATTTCGTGGAAGGCAGCCCCGTCAATGCGTCCACGGGTCTTTTGCATGGTTTGGATGCCATTTACGCACTATTTGGATGGACTGAAGGAGAATTCGAATTTCGCGAAGGGAATGTCCAGGTAGGACGTGTGATCAAAAACAGCCGAATGCAGATCACACTCGATGCCCTCAGAATGCTGGATGACGGAATGATTGAAAGGGTCGGCCAGGCCGCTTCCGATGCGCCAATTGTAACTGTTTGCGGACTCGAACATGACAAAGGCAGGCGATTATCCGTGAATAAAGGGCCATTAATTGACTATACATATGTGGTTGCCGAGGAACATTTTTACGATGGCGAGATCATCGTAAAAGAGGGCAACTACGGAAACTGGATCTGGGTTATACTGGAAGGCACGGTCAACATAACAAGGGAAACGTCCAAAGGCCCTGTGCCGTTAGCCAGGCTCGGACAGGGGTGTTTTATCGGAACACTCGTATCTCTGTTGCACGGTGACAACACCCGAACCGCGACCGTAACGGCGTCGGGTGAAGTCCAATTAGGACTTCTGGATACACAGCGTCTTGCCGGAGAGTACGCGTCTCTTTCTTCCGACTTCAGAGGTCTCCTTTTCAGCCTTGCCGGGAGATTGGGAAAGATTACCGACAGCACGGTGAACCTGTTCCAGAAAAGTTATAATACCGATGGCTTGACAAGAGGAAAGCAGGTTATTGTAGAAAAAGGATCTTCAAAGGAAGAGATATTCACCATAATCGAGGGTGAGACCTATGTGATCGGAAAGACCCCTAAGGGGGATTTGCCGCTGTTTGCTCTTCAGAAAAATGATGTTTTCGGATACGTGCCTTTCATGGATTTTGGCCATGAACCCCGCAGCGTGGAGGTACTGGCATCACAGGATCTGAAGGTAGATAAACTGGACTCGGAAAAACTTCGAGAGGAGTTTAATCAGCTTTCAGGGACATTCAAAAACCTGATTTTTGACCTCGGGACCTGTGTTACCATGACAACCAGGCTGGCATGCCATCTATGAAGCATTCTTTTGGTCATTCATTCATTTTTCGATTGTCACTTCAGGCCTTGGCTGCTCAGGAAAACAACTTTATTGGCAACTAATTTCAATGCAATTTTTTTTGACGAATCCCCCCAGGTACAACTCTTCGTATTTAAAATGGACTTGCATTCACCGGGCTGTCCCAGGATTTTTATAACCTCTTCATAGTCCATACCCAATGACAGCTTATCATAATTATCCTGGTTGACCTTGGAACAGCCGAAAGCCGTCAAAATGATAGCAGCAAGAAAGAGTATCAGGCCTTTGCGGATAGTCTTTTTTGTCATTTTGTGCGCCCCTCCTTTTTATTGTTGCCTTTTTGTCTCATTAAAAGAAACCAGAAATGATTTTTCTTTTCAAATCTTCTCTTCGGATTCTACCGGATACTCAATAATGATGCAATCCATGGTTTCGTAAAAAGTCAAAAAACTTCCTTTGCTTGTCATCCCGTCCCGGATCGGAGTCCGGGGTGACGACTTTTTACGAGTCTGTCACAGTTACAATACAAAAAAATAGTAAAAAGGGGCCGTTCTATTAGACTGACTTCGAAGCCGGTTCACGGAAAATGCTGGAAAAATTAATTTTTCTTGCCTATTTACGTTCTATTGTTTATACCATGAAGGGTCAGGATAAAAAATAATTTAGTTATTTCAGTTAATTACAACTTTATCTTTAAACGCAGTCTACTTGGGAGTCGTTGGTATACGGGAAATGGAAACAGAATCTGAGAAATACATGGAAAACTATCTGCAACCTACGGCTGCGATAGACTCGGACAACGGGAGTATAATCGAGACGGCGGGAAATTTGACAAAAGGGTGCTCCACGGATGCGGAAAAGGCAAAAAAGCTCTTCTACTTTGTTCGGGATTCAGTCCATTACAACGTCTTTATGATATCTGTATTCAAGGAGGACTTTGTGGCATCCCGGGTCCTTAAGTGGGGAAAGGGCTACTGTGTCCAGAAGGCGGTTCTTCTTACGGCCCTTGGAAGGGCCTCCGGCATTCCGAGCCGCATGGTTTTTGCAAAGATCAGGAACCATCGCGTCCCTGCCCATATCCTTCAACAGCTTAAAGTCAACGTCTTTCCAAGGCATGGGTATAACCAGTTTTTTTTGAACGGCAAATGGGTAAGCATAGCTGCAACATTTGACAAGGTCCTGTGTCAAAAAAATGGGCTGCCAACAGTGGAATTTGACGGCAGGACAGATGCCGTTTTGCCCGAGAAAGATTTGAAAGGCCAGCCCTACATTGAATATATTGAAAGGTTTTCTCCCAAAGATGACCTCCCGTTTGATTGGATTTACGCGAGAATTTCGAAGATTGTTGGCACGGATAAACGGCCCTGGTTGAAAAGGACAGACGGCATACCGAAATGAAAGGGGCGGATCTCAAGGGTTACAAAAATATATTTCCCTTTCGATATTCGCCTGAATCTTTTTGTTTCTTACCCTTTCACGTATCTTGTTTGAACCTTCGGCTTGACTGAATCACTCCTGATCCCCTTATACCGAGACCTTTGAAAAATGTCTAATTTTATAGAAGGTTAAGTCGAAGATCCCGGACTTCGAGGGGGAGAAGACAAAAATTTGAGCCTGACCCCGGAGGAATAGGCTTTATATTCCATCGGGCAGGCGCAAAAATTGAGCTTTTTTGAAAGGTCTCGAACAGGGACTGAAGAGAGGAAAACGCTTTATGAAGCAACTGAAAAAGGAAAATCAAGAACTGCCCGGGCCTCTGGATGGGGTCAGTGTCTTGGAATACGGAGTTTTCCACGCCGGTCCGGGGGCTGGGGCCATCCTGGGAGACCTTGGAGCTGATGTGATAAAGATAGAGTCGGAGGAAGGAGACCCGGAACGTTACTGGCTCAGGCTTGGAAAACTGGATCTTTCACTTCCAAACGGCGAGAGTGTTATGCATCATGTATCCAACCGTAATAAGAGAGGTGTCTGTCTCGATATAGAGAATCAAGAAGGCCGTGACGTCTTCCATCGTCTGATAAAAAAGTGTGACGTTTTTCTGACCAACCTTCGCAAGAGTACCAAGGCCGAAATGGGTCTTGACTACGCCACACTATCACGGGTAAATCCCCGGATCATCCATGCCAATGTTTCCGGGTACGGACCTGAAGGACCAATGAGAGACCTCGGCGCCTTTGATCCCTTAGGGTTGGCACGCTCGGGAATGATGTTTGTGACGGGGACCAGGGAACCGGTCCTGATGCACCTCGGGATCTTGGATCAGGCCACTGCCATTGCCACAAGTCACGCAATTCTGACCGCCCTGTTTGTACGTGAACGGAACGGTATAGGTCAGGAGTTACATGTGTCTCTTTTCAGCACAGGACAGTGGCTCATGCAACCAAGTTTGATGATAAATAACATCCTGTCCGTGGAGCCGATGGTCCGTGGGGATCGATCTGAACAGTCACCCCTGCGTAATTTCTTCCGTTGTAAGGACGGAAAATGGATTATAGGAACACATCATCCCGAGGAAAGGTACTGGCCTGTTTTTTGTGAGGCCACAGACATGCCCGACCTCATCGAGGATCCGCGTTTCGCGGACGATGCGGTAAGGGCGAATAACTGTGCTGAATTAGTGGAGCGTTTTGACAAGGTTTTTTCCACCAAAACACGTGATGAGTGGATGGACATATTCCTGTCAAAGGGGCTCATGTTTTGCTCCATTCAGCACGTAAGTGAGATCAAAAATGATCCTCAGGCTATAGCAAACAAATATGTGGTGGATTTTGAGGACCCGGCCCTGGGCAAGCTGAAACTGCCCGGCTACCCGGTTCACTTCAGCGCCAACCGGGCCGGCATCAGGAGCCTTGCCCCGGTGGTGGGTGAACACACGGTTGAGGTTCTTGAGGAGACCGGGTACACGGATCAGGAGATTGATGGGCTTAGAAAACAGGGTGTGATCAGATAGCGTGTTGCCATTTCTGAACTTGTCACATAAATTCGATTATAAGAGTTTAGCCGATTTATTTCAAGACACACCGCAACATATGGAAATGTTCAGTTTGGCCTGTTATATCATTTTATTATTGAAAACGTTCCTTTTGAGGCTTCCCTTTTATTCGGATTCATAAAATCAAAAAGGGAATTTGAGAATCTCATGTAATGCTTTTTGTCATGTGTCCTGACAGGTAAGATCATTCCGTAAGTAATAACGTAGGGTAAGACGCCGTTGTCGAGCAATATTCCATTTTTTGGAGGAAGGCAGGATACGGCCCCGTTAAGTTGAGCGCATTCTTTATGTTCCCTGTCCTCCTTTTTGATCCAGTAAGGAAATTTGTAGATTATGTCTCCAATATTGAACCCTTCAACCAGGACGGGCCTTCTGTTTCTCTTGTCTATTACAGTAATCCAATCAAATTCCCCGGGTATACGCCAGCCGTCATACCCGCCGTAATTGCCTTCATTTAGGTTTTCAATTGTTTCTTCGGAAGCAGGATATGAACGGGCGGGCCATATGGTACCAAATGGAAGATTATTTCGTGTCCACATCAGGCCGGTTAGTCTATCCAGTATGATTCTACCTTCAACTTCAAATCTGTTTTTATTGAATTCCATGCGGAAATAGTCATCCAGCATTCCGCCCCAATTTGGATATCCTCGTTTGGCCGCTTCCGCAGTTGGCGTTAGCACTTCCTCAATGGCTGGGAAAGAGAACCAAAAAGCAATTGCAAATTTGAGGAAACTTCTTCTGTCTATCATTTGGGATAATTCCTTATCTTACTATATATACTTCACATTATAATCATACTTTTTCAGTCTTTCAATCGTCAGGAATTGAAATTTTTCCAAAAGGTCCAGATGACCAGATTTTATGTAATATCCGGGTATTCAACAAGAAGGCGGCGTCCCAATGGCCCTGCTCAAAAAATTATCCTTGTGTATTGAGAGTTCCCCCGGCAAATATTTTCGAGGTACTTAAGTCACCTACAAACTCGCTGGACCACATGCTTACCCTCATCCAGTTGTTTCTCCGCTCGACTTTGTTCCTTCGATCTTTCCAGTTCCTTTTCTCTGTTCGACCCTCTGAGGAGTAATCAATTTCATACACTCTTCGTCTATCTATTTCAGATCGCCTATCGAGAACACCATCCCTTCTATCTGACATGCTCAAACCTCCCCAAGGAAACCGTTGAAAACGGGCTTATTTAGGAAAAATTCAGGCTTTTTTTGGGATAAAAGATAAAAATGCCCAAAAAAGGACAAGCCTGCCTTTAAAAACTTAAACCCGGCTTTTTTTGAAAAACGTCCTTAATCCAAATTTATCTATAGAGGCTTGAAAAAAAATATTCTGATTGCGGTTAGTATATTATAATGTATCTTGTATGTCAAGCATAAAAAGATACTATATATAGTAATTCCATGTCATAAGAAAATCAAAAATTTACAGCCGGGAATTTTTAGGCCGGTGCCGGGGGGAACTTAACTCACCAGGTCAGACTCCGGGTTTCTTATCACTTTTTATTCCGTCAAAAGAGAAGACGCGACCCCTATAAGTTGAGAACTCAAATCAAAAGTTCTATTGTCAAAAGGGGATAATTTGTTTTACATATATGATTAAGAGAACCAATAGTAAATGCCATAGGGGGCAACCTTATCGGCATTATTAATGCTGATTCATTCTTTAGTTTTCGCTCAACCCTATTCTGCCTTGCCCGGGAGGAAGTTTTTTCCTGACAGAGGGCCTTTTGTTGGGAGGCACAATGTTTTATGCAAAAAATGTAATGGCAAATAAAGGAAAAATGATGGTGGGGAGTTATTCAACAACGTCTGTCATACCGGCAAAGAAGGAGGTAAAGCAATGCATGATTTTAATCAAATAGGTAAAGATCTGGATAGGATTTTGCGGGTGCGAACAACTCCGTTAGGAATAAAATACTTTGAAGATGAAAATGATCTGCCCGAGGCGTTTGAAAAGATCGAACAGCAGGTCACTATTTGCCAGCTTATAGGAATGGCACGCTATCATGAAAAGGGAGTCTACACCACGGGAGATCTGGCCACGGCCTGCGCCCCGGGTGGAGCATTGCAGGGCTTTTTTGACGTTCCACCGGATTTGGCCGACGGAACCAGGTGTGCCGGTTGGTTCGCAAAGGACGTGGAGGCGACCAAGAAAATCTTCGCAAACAGGATGTCCATAGAACAGGGCAAATTCAAGGTCTTGGCCGCGGCCCCATTGAGCACGATTCCGGTTGAGCCTGATGTGGTACAAATTTTTGGAAATCCTCATCAGATACTCAGCCTGGTCTATGCCAATATGTGGGATGGCAGCGATAATGTCACATTGAGCACAAATGGTCACGGTGCATGCTGCTATGAAGTGATGGTGGTGCCCTATCTCACCGGTGAGGTGAAATTGGCTATAGCTGACATTGGCGAGAGGCGTTATGCTATGGCCAGCGATGATGAAATGATAATGGGTTTGCCCATGGCTCATCTTCATAGACTTTATGAAAATCTAAAAGAGGTCCATGAAGCAGTCTACAAATACCCTCTCAAGTATAATTTTGTACCGTTGCCTGAACCAGCTCTTAATTTCTTGGCAAAATTCTAAGAAGGTTTACACAATCATGGCAATTGTCCGGGGCTGGCCATCCAGGCCGGTCTTTTGGGCCGGGCTCCGATTGACGCTGCTCCCTGCTGCGGGATACCGGGTCGTTCATTAAGAGGTCGGGAGTTGGAAAGCAAAAGATGAGGAGGAGTAATCTGCTTTGTTTCGTCCTACATAAGCGGGTTTTTTTGAGATAGTAGTAACCAATGAATGACATTTGAGTAATATCTGGGGGAATTGTTATACATGAATATCATCTCTACGTTAAGTAAAGCCAGGCGTTTGTTCCCGGACAAGGAATGTGTTGTGGATGGAGACAGGCGTCTTACCTACGGTCAGACAGCCGAGCGGGTGGATCGCCTGGCCGCGGCACTGGCCGCGGTCGGTATGAAAAGCCAGGATTGTATATCCGTTATTGCCCCGAACAGTCTCGAATTTTTAGAAAGTTATTATGCCGGAGCGGTCTTAGGGCTAATAGTCAACCCTATCAATGTTCGTCTGCTGGGTCCTGAAATGGCCTTTATTCTCAATGATGCCAAAAGCCGCCTTGTGATCGCTGATCCTCGTTATAAGGACCAGATATTGGAGACTCTTAAAGAGGCTAAATTTGTGGAAGGGGTCGTGTGGCTGACCGATGCACCCCCGACAATGACCAAAGGACGCTCTTGGGCCTATGAGGCCTTCCTGGACAAAGGGAAGGCGGATTTCAGGAAACCCGAACCCCTTGGTGACGATGCTCCTGCACACCTGTATTACACCTCCGGGACCACCGGCAGGCCCAAGGGAGTAATCCTGACACACCGCAATGTCACCGTCCACGCCCTGGGCGCGATTGCCGAGTTTAATCTGAATGACACCGACGTCTGGTACCACGTGGCCCCCATGTTTCATCTGGCAGACGCCTGGGCCACATTCGCCTTGACATGGGTCGGAGGTGGGCATGTTATGCAGCCTGAATTTGAGGCCGGTGAAGTCCTTGCAACCATAGAAAAAGAGGGCATCACATTGACCAATCTCATCCCAACCATGCTTAACTTGATGGTGAATCATGATCAGGCCGAAAAATTCAATTATACGTCGCTCAAGGTCATCCTATCCGGGGGCGCCCCAATTGCTCCTGAAACGGTCCGGCGAATCATTTCCACCTTTCATTGTGACTATGTCCAGACCTACGGCCTGACCGAGACCTCGCCATACTGTACGGTATCAACCCTAAAGGCACATTTAAAAGAGTTGCCTATTGAAAGACAGAGGGAAATCATCAGCCGCACCGGCCGGGAATTCATGACAGTGGAACTCCGTGTGGTGGACGAGCAGGGCCGGGACGTACCCGGGGACGATCAAAGCGTCGGAGAAATCTGGGTCCGAGGTGACACGGTGACTCCGGGTTATCTGAACCGGCCGGAGGCAAATAGGGACGCTTTCAAGGATGGATGGTTCAGGACCGGAGATCTGGCTGTAATTGATGAGGAGGGATACCTAAACATTGTGGACCGGAAAAAGGACATCATCATTTCCGGAGGAGAAAACGTTTATTCGACCGAGGTGGAATATATCCTGATGGAGCATCCGGCCGTGCTGGAATGTGTGGTCATCGGTGTCCCGGACCGAAAGTGGGGCGAGGCGGTCAAGGCGGTCGTTGTGCCTAAGCCCGGAAAGGAAGTGAAAGAAGAGGAACTGAAAAGCTTTGTAAAAGAACGCCTGGCCCGTTACAAGGCCCCCAAGAACGTTGATTTTGTTGATTCCTTGCCGAAAACAGGTTCGGGAAAATTGATGAAACGTGCTGTGCGTGAATTTTATTGGAAAGGCGAAAAGAGGAGGGTCCACTAAGAGGAAATGGACATTATTTATTTCAACGGCCGTATATTTCATCTATAGGCAAT
>DAOUXC010000077.1 GCA_030666795.1 Desulfobacteraceae bacterium | reverse complement strand
AGGGCCCTGGACCAGGCCAGTGGATTTGATAATCGGTTGAACGGCAATGTGCCTTCTACAAAAGGGGTTTTATAGAAAATGGGGGTTATCATGTACGATAAACTTTTCGGAAAGTCCCGACGGTTTTTTTTGCTTGGGGTTACAGCCTTTTTCCTGTTAAACGGGGGCTGCTATCATAAAAAGGCCCCTGCTACCGGAGAAGACGGGGCAATGTCCGCGATAAACAAGGTGGTTGTCGTGGGTTTCCTGCCCACCATGCACCAGGGAGTCAAGGCTGATGTGGTTCGAGATCCCATATCCGGTAGCGTGTATAGGGCAGAACCGGTGCCCCAGGGTGTGGCCCGACGCATGACGGATGTTTTATTCAACAGGCTCGTGGATGACGAAAGATTTGGGTTGGTGTCTCCCGGTCAGGCGAGAGGGGTCTTTTCAAAACTTGTTGATTCGGATCGGAATGTGGGTATGGGCCCTGTAAGTATAGCTCAGGCAGTAGGAAGGTCCTTTAAGGCCGATGCTGTCTTGGAGGGTTATATTTATCGGTGGCGGGAGAGGGAGGGTGGAGATTACGCGGTTAAACGCCCTGCTTCAGTGGCCTTTAATCTGCATCTCATAAGGCCTTCAGACGGGGCGATTCTGTGGAAATCCAAATATGACAAGACCCAGCGGTCGTTGTCGGAGAATCTTTTTGATTTATCGACCTTTGTTGAGGGCAAGGGGCGTTGGATGACGGCGGAAAAGCTGGCCATGATCGGGCTTGAGAAACTGCTGGCACAAATGCCCGGTGCGCCCGTAAGAGAGGCGGAAAAATCGGCAGAGAAAACCGGAGAGGGTGATAAGTAAATTGATTGTTATTCCAGCCATTGATCTCAAAGGCGGCCGCTGTGTCAGACTCAAACAGGGCAGGATGGCCGATGAGACCGTTTTTTCAGATGTCCCTGAAGAGATGGCCGTGAAATGGTTTGAGAAGGGCGCTGAAAGACTCCATATGGTGGATCTGGACGGCGCGATCCAGGGGAAGCCGGTCAACCAGGATGCCATAAAAAGAATCGTTCGGGCGATTCCTATTCCTGTGCAGTTGGGAGGTGGCGTGCGGGATATGGGAACGCTTGAGGCATATTTTGACCTTGGGCTCGAATATTTGATTTTAGGGACCGTGGCCCACAAGGACCCCGAGTTTGTGAAAAAGGCGTGTGACAGGTTCCCCGGGAAGATCATCTTGGGTTTAGATGTTAAGAAAGATCGCGTTGCTGTTGAGGGTTGGACAGAGGAGGTCGACCAGACACCCTTGGATTTGGCAAAACGCTTTGAAGGGCTCGGAATCGCGGCAATAAATTACACTGATATTCATAGGGATGGAATGAGAACAGGTCCGAATGTGGAGGCCACAAGGGCTTTGGCCAAGGCTGTCACCATCCCTGTAATTGCATCCGGAGGGATTTCGGGGATATCGGATGTCCGGGATCTATTGCCGCTTGCAAAGGACGGTGTCATAGGGATGATCACCGGAAGGGCCCTTTACGATGGGAGCCTTGATTTAAAGGAGGCCATAAAGATAGCAAAGGGTGAAAAATAGAATGATCTAATTTTTTTGTTGACATTTTTTTAGAATAAGAAATAATAAAAAATTTGGTTTTAATAATTTGTCTTGAGTATAATTTAACCTTCTCGACAGAATAAATTTCTTGCAACTAACATGAACCGTTACAAATACTTGGGCTATGTCGCTGAATCAAAAGATAAATGAAGATCTCAAGGACGCCATGAAGGCAAAGGAGAGCGTCCGTGTTTCCTGTCTAAGGATGCTCAAAACTGCCGCTAAAAATATGCAGATCGAAAAGGGGCGTGAATTAGAGGATAAGGAAATTGAAGCAGTTGTTTCATCTTTGGTTCGAAAGGGTAAGGAAGCGGTTAAGGAATTCAGGAATGGGGGGCGCGAGGAACTGGCTGCCAAGGAAGAGCAGGAGATCGAGATTTTTTATGAGTACCTGCCCCGGCAATTGACCCCCGAGGAAATTGAAAAGACGTTGCGAGAGGTTATTTCCGAGTTGTCGGCCACAAGTCCCAAGGACGTGGGGAAGGTCATGAAGGCGGCCATGGCCAGGATGTCAGGACAGGCACAGGGCAAAGAGGTAAGCGAGATAGCCGGAAGACTTCTGAGTTAACCACCAACACTTATTGACAGAGCCTGCATGATCGAACACACTTACCAGGTTCTTGAATACCATCGCCTGTTGAATATTCTATCCCATTACGCTTCCTGTCAGCTGGGACAATCAAATTGCCTATCCCTTAAACCATCGAATGACGCAAAATACATTGATAATGAACTTAGCCTGGTTTCGGAACTGAGACTTCTTCTGAAGGTGAAGGGTTTTGTGTCTTTTTCGGAAGTTACGGACATATCGGCGATTTTAAAAAAATCCGGAACCGATGGATCCTGTCTGGAACCCAAAGAACTTTTGTGTGTTTTCGGGCTTGCCCAAGCAGGCCGGCAATCCAAAAAATTCCTCGGTTCTAATCGTTCTCTATGTCCTGGGATATATGGCTTGGTGAGTGATATGGCCGACTGCGGGGTATTAATAAAGGCCATAGGAGACACGATTTCTTTAAGCGGTGCCCTCAAGGATTCGGCAAGTCCGGTCCTTAAAAAGATCAGAAGGAAAAAGATTCGGCTGAGGTCGGATCTTGAGAAAGGATTACAGCGTATCAAGGATTCCGCAGGACTCCCGGTTGATGGACAAGACCATTTAGTTACGGTTCGAGATGGCCGGTATGTGATTTCCCTGAGGACCGATAAAAAATCACGGATCCAGGGAATTATTCATGGGTATTCCAAGACACGTTCTACATGCTTTTTAGAACCTGTGGATGTGATCCAGGACAATAACCGAATGGCTGAACTGGCCCAGGAGGAAAAGGCAGAGGAGTTCCGGATCCTTATTGGTTTGACCGGCACGGTCAGTGATTTTTCACGTGATCTTGATTGTTGTCAGGCCCTGATCAGCAGACTTGACGGGCTTTATGCCAGGGCAAGGTTCAGCGAAAACCTGTCATGTGTGGCGCCGGAGGTTGACGAAGAGGGAGGGATTGAACTGATAGGGGCAAGGAACCCGATTCTAATGGCCCTGGCCCTTGAAGCCCGGGAACGTGGTGAACGCACTGAATTTCCCGTGTCCGTGGGCATATCGATAGATGGTGACAGGAACGGATTGATCATCTCAGGTCCGAACAGGGGTGGAAAGACCGTGGCACTGAAGACGCTTGGACTGATGTGCCTTATGGTACAGGCAGGCATCCACGTTCCCGCTGATGAAGGAAGCCGTTTTCCCGTTTTCAATCAGATCATGGCGGACATTGGCGATGATCAGGACATCCAGGCAGGGCGCAGCACCTTTTCAGCACACGCAGCGCATTTGAAATACCTTACGGAAAGTGCTGATCGTAAGAGTCTTGCCATTATTGATGAGCCGGGCATGGGGACTGACCCGGATGAGGGAGTGGCCCTAGCCATGGCCGTTTTCGACTCTCTTTGCCGAAGAGGGACATTCGTGGCTGTCTCTACCCATCTCAACCGCTTGAAATCCTATGGATTGTTAAATCCAAGGGTCTTAAATGCCGCTGTTGAATTTGATTTAAAAAAGAATCGTCCGACGTTCAGGCTGAAATACGGATCTCCCGGGATCAGCCATGCACTGGAAATTGCCCGGGATGTGGGGGTTCCGGCTAATATTCTTGACCGGGCAAAAGGTTATCTTGACAATGATGAAATCCGCCTGAACCGGCTTATAGAGAAACTGAATTACCTGAAGCTGGAGACAGAACGGGAGAGGAGAGAGGCTGAAGAGGCTAAGAGAACGTATCAGGACGCTGAAAAAGAGATAAAGAACAAGCTTACCAGCCTGGAGCTCGAGGAAAGGACCCTGATTGAAAAAAAGAGGGTCGAGGCGGAGACCGCCATAAAAGAGGCCAGGGAGGAACTGAGACAGGCAGTCAATTTATTGAAAAAAAACAAGGAATCATCTCAAGCGTATGTCAGTCAGAGGTATGGTGAGATCGGTCGCAGATTGCTGGGGCAAATTGAATCGACGAAGATTGAGACGTCTCCCGCCGGGCTCAAGCAGATAGAAAAAGGGCAGATGGTTTACCACTCAAGGCTCAAACAAAAAGGAACCGTCCTGTCAATTGATTCTTCAAGCGGTCGCG
This sequence comes from Desulfobacteraceae bacterium, assembly GCA_030666795.1. Classification (GTDB taxonomy): domain Bacteria; phylum Desulfobacterota; class DSM-4660; order Desulfatiglandales; family Desulfatiglandaceae; genus JAIOSR01. The sequence continues at coordinate 7,595 of DAOUXC010000077.1, read as the reverse complement.
CCCAGCTCATGTTGGGAAAGGTCAAGATGTTTGCCGAGATTCAGGATCTCGAAATTGTAAAGGGGGTGAAAGAACCCGGTACCGATGAAGTGGCCAGACCCGTTTCATGGGGTTTTAAGGGTTTACCGGCCAGGGAACTGAATGTTATCGGTTACAGGGTTGACGATGCCATTCCCTTAATTGACAAAATTATTGATCGGGCCTTGGTCGAAGGCGAATTGACCCTGAGGATCATTCACGGATTCGGGACAGGAAGGCTTCGGAAAGCTATACGCGAGCACCTGAAAGGGGTTAGCTTTGTGAAAAGTATCTGCAGTGCCGATCCAAAATCCGGCGGTGACGCTATAACCGTTGTGGATTTATCCTGAATTATCCTGATGCCTTGTCATTCGAAAATAAATGATTATCTATATTCTTCCGGGAGGTCGTCCGAGGATACGTTTTCAGGTTACCTCGACCGAAGGGAGAAATCTAAAACTGGCGTATTTAGAACACAATAAGATTTCTTGCTACACTCGAAATGACAACTATGGTGAGTTCTCGGACAGCCTCCTGTCCCGTTGCAAAAAAGTTGCGATATCAGTCGGTTTCTCAAGGTCCCAAAATGCTACGGACAGGCAGTGACCGGCAGCGAACATCGAGCAACCAGCAACGAGCAACCAGCAATGAGCAACCGGAACATGACTTCTTATCAATCTGCCAAGGAAGAGATCAGAAGAACTGCTGACATTGTGGAACTCATCGGCCGGTTTGTGAAGCTAAAAAAAGCGGGCCGAAACTATGTGGGACTATGTCCTTTCCATGCTGAGAAAGATCCCTCCTTTACGGTAAACGCTGAAAGACAGACCTTTCATTGCTTTGGATGTAAGAAGGGTGGTGATATTTTTTCATTCTGGATGGAGTACCACAGCTCCACCTTTCCTGAGGCATTGAGGGATCTGGCGGAAAGATACAATGTGACGATTTCGGAAGGATTTTCAGCTTCCAAAGAGAGAGAAAAGGCCGCGCAAAGAGAATCCCTGTTCAGATTAAACGAAAAGGCCACAGTCTATTTTGAAAGGGCGCTGGGACATTCCCAAAAGGGAAAATCCGCCAGGGCATATCTGAACCGGCGTTCGCTTCAAAAAGACACGATCCCGGAATTCCGAATTGGCTATGCACCCGATGAATGGGACGGCCTTGTTGGAATTTTGAGGCATGAGCATGTGGACCTGAATTTGGCTGTTCAGGCAGGCCTGATTATTTCGAGAAAAAGCGGAGGATATTACGATCGTTTCAGAAACAGGGTTATCTTCCCGATATTTAATCTGAGGCAACAGGTGGTTGGTTTCGGAGGGAGGGTGCTGGATGATTCGCTGCCCAAATATCTGAACACGCCGGAAACTCCAATATTCCATAAGGGTGAGTCCCTTTACGGGTTGCATGCCTCCCATAAGATGATAAGGGAAAAGGGCAGGGTAGTGATCGTTGAAGGGTACATGGATTGCCTTGCGCTTAAGAAGCATGGCCTAAACGAGGTCGTGGCGACCCTCGGGACGGCCCTGACATCGAGACATGTCCGAAAACTTAAGGGTTATGCGGATGAGGCAATAGTTGTATTTGACGCTGATGAAGCAGGCAAGTCTGCGGCTTTGAGAAGCCTTCCCGTTTTTTCAAATGAAGGCCTCTCTGCAAAAGCTGTCGTCTTGCCGGAGGGGCATGACCCTGACACATTCGTGAACTTAAATGGGCTGGACGTGTTTTTGGAAATAATTGATCAGGCTTTTCCAATGTTTGATTTTTTTGTGGAGCAGAGATTTTCAGAAAGAGATTCGGACGAGGGGAGAGTTCGAGCATTAAAGGATATACTACCTGTTTTGTCGGAGATCCGTGATTTTACACTGCGTTCATTATACGTTAGACGTTTATCGGAAAGAATTGGGGTTAAGGAAGATGTGGTGTTATCTGAACTAACAAGATTTATGAAAAAGCCTTCGGGAGAGGCGTTTGAAAGGAAGATAAATGGGCAGATGATGACCGGCAAAAAGGCTCAAAAGAGTCTCACCGATCTCCAGTTGCTCAACCTTCTGGTCCATTATCCCGAGACCGTTTCAAGGCTCATGGCCTGTGAGTGTCGAACGCTCCTTTCCGATCCGGTGGTCATGAAGATTGTTGACACGATTTTTGCTGAATTTAGTCAGGAAACCCCCTTTTCACCCGAAAAGTTATTAGACATTCTCGATAGTGAACAAGCCTGTGAGCAACTCAGGGAGGTCCTGCACCGTCCTTTTGTTTGTTCGCAACAGGATGTTGAACAGGCTGTTGTAGAGTTTGAGGAAGAGGTATATCAGGCAAAGATATCCGTATCCTTTCAAAGGGCAAAGGAGCGCGGAGATATGGAACGCCTGGTACAACTGACAAAACTGAAGACTCAAGGACCGTTGAGGTCTTAAAAGATAAGCTTTTAGGAGGAAACACGTAATGACCAAAAATACCGACATGGGTAATTTAAGGCGTTTGATCAATATCGGCAAAGATAAGGGATACGTTACATTTACGGAGCTGAATGACGACCTGTCGGACGAAATAGTCTCCCCTGGAGAGCATTTTGATGATCTCATTATGATGTTTGAAGAACTGGATATCATGGTAGTAGATGAAGCATCCAAGACCGAGATCGAAAAAGCCAGAAAGATCAGAAAAGAGGAGGAAAAAAAGGCAGAGAAAGAGACTTTCCGTGCGGAAATTTCTGATACGACTTCCCGTGTTTCTGATCCGGTAAAAATGTACTTGAAGGAGATGGGGTGTATCTCACTGCTCAGCAGAGAGGGGGAGGTGGAGATAGCTAAAAGGATAGAGGCGGGCGAAAATAAGGCGTTGGCCGCCCTATTGGATTCGTGTGTGGGTATTGAACATATCATTGAATTGGGAGAGGAACTCAAGGACAGTAAAATCAAATTGAAGGACGTGATTAATGATCTGGAAGACGACGACAATTATATGCATTTGGGCGAGAGGAAGGAATCTCTCATAAAACTGATAGAGGGGATCGCCGAATTTCATGAAGATATCGGTCACAAAAGGCGAGAAATATCAAAACGGGGTTGTTCAGAGACAAGAAAGAAAAAATTTACTGCCCAGATCAAAAAGGACCAGGCCAAGATCATGGGATTGGTAAATTCGTTCAGTCTGGAAAAGAGACAACTGGAATTAATGGTAACAAGATTCAGGGACCTTATGGAAAATATAGAAAAATCCGAAAAAGATATTTCCGAATGCATGTTGCAGGCAGGCGGCAGGCCGATTTCCTTTGTGAAGAAGTGCTGCAGCAAAATTCCAAAGTCCGCGAAGGATGACCAGGTGATCTCTCCCATCGGTTTAGCCAAAAGTGAACTCATGGCCTTGAAAAACAAGGTGGATAACGCCCAGAAAGTCATAAAGCAGCTTAGAGAGAGGACCAACATGACTCCCCGTCAACTGAAAGCCGCATTAAGGCGGGTAGAAGGGAGTATAGAGAAGGCAAAAATGGCCAAATCCGAGCTTATACAGGCCAACCTGAGACTGGTTGTCAGTATTGCAAAAAAATACACGAATCGAGGTCTCCAGTTCCTTGATCTTATCCAGGAAGGGAATATCGGATTAATGAAGGCCGTGGACAAATTTGAATATCAGAGGGGTTATAAGTTCAGCACCTATGCCACCTGGTGGATCAGGCAGGCAATTACAAGGGCAATTGCGGATCAGGCAAGGACCATCCGTATTCCCGTACATATGATTGAAACGATCAACAAGCTCATACGGACCTCCCGCTATCTCGTCCAGGAGCACGGGCGGGAACCGACACCGGAGGAGATTGCCGCGAAAATGGAATTTCCTTTAGAAAAGGTCAGGAAGGTGCTGAAAATAGCCAAGGAACCCATCTCTCTTGAAACTCCCATCGGAGAAGAGGAAGACAGCCATCTTGGTGATTTCATAGAGGACAAAAAGGTCCTCTCTCCCGGAGATGCTGTTGTAAATTTCGGTCTGTCGGAACAAACAAGGAGAGTTTTAAGGACATTGACTCCGAGAGAGGAAAAGGTCCTCAGAATGAGATTCGGCATCGGTGAAAAAGCGGACCATACATTAGAAGAGGTTGGACGCGATTTTAGCGTTACGAGGGAGCGTATAAGACAGATAGAAGCAAAGGCGCTTAGAAAATTGAGGCATCCAAGCAGAAGCAGGAAGTTGAAGAGTTTTGTGGAAAACAGGGATGCTTAATTGAGAATTTTTCTTGACAAATTTTTTTTGGGTGCGCATTCTGTTTAGATATCAAGTCTGTTGTGGGGGCCCATAGCTCAGCTGGAAGAGCCACCGGCTCATAACCGGTAGGTCCCTGGTTCGAACCCAGGTGGGCCCACCAGTGCTTAGAAATTTGTTATGTTTTTTAAAATCCGATTAAAAAAATTTTGCCGGAGTTTATGCAGTAATCCAGGAAAGGGCGCACCGCTAAATGGTACGCCCTTTAAATTTTTGTGGTTCTGAAGCTTTCATGGTACCAAGGATAAGAGATATTTTAGACCGGTTGGATAAAATTGCCCCAACTGTTTTGGCTGAGCCATGGGATAATCCAGGTCTCCAGGTGGGTTCTTATTCTCAGGAGATTACAAAGATTTTACTTTCCCTTGATCCCACGCTCAAGGCATTGAAGTCCGCCCAAAGGCGAAATGCCCAACTCCTGTTTACACATCACCCTTTGATTTTTAAGCCCCTCTCCAGTTTGGACATTAATACGCATCCCGGAAATGTGATTGTGGAAGCCGTAAAAAGTCGGGTTTCAGTGATCGCAGCCCATACTAATCTGGATATGGCCAAGGGCGGTATCAACGATATTTTAGCAGATCTTTTGGAACTTCAAAATGTCGAGGTTTTGGACAAAAAGGATGAGGCCGAGTATGCGGGATTAGGAAGAATCGGAGATTTGCCGGTGGCATTAAGGCTCTCGGTTTTGGTGGAAAAAGTTCAAAGGCTATTTGGTTCCGAGCTGGTGAAGGTAGTAGGTCGGGAAGATGAGCAGATACGGAGGCTTGCCGTTGTCGGGGGCTCAGGTGGAAACCAGGTGTCCCTTGCCTTCAAAAAGGGGGCGGATCTCCTTGTGAGCGGGGATATAGGTCATCATCATGCATTGGATGCCGAGTCTTTAGGAATCGCCCTGATTGATGCAGGACATTTTCATACGGAAAAAGCGGCCTTTGGAATATTTGCAGAACGTTTACGGGCCATGGCAACGGAGTGGGGTTGGAAAGTTGCTATTGAAGTTGACGAGGAGGAAACCGATCCCATGGGACATGGATGGAAATATTGATGATTTTCGAAAATTGCTTGAGATGAGGTGAATGAATTGAAAGTACAAATTAAGAAGTTGATAGACCTTCAGAATTGCGACTCTCGTATAGCGGATGTCAAGGATAAAAAGGAGCAGGGCCCGATCAAGATCCAAGAACTTGAGGAAGGCTTGATCGCTTTCGAAAACAAACTTAAGGATGAGTTAGGGCGGCTTGAGGCTTACAAACAAGAAGGTCGCAAGATTGACAGAGAGATTGAAGACATCGATAGCCAGATAGAAAAGAGTAACAACAAATTGAGCAATATAAAATCCAACAAGGAGTATAGCGCAGCACTGAAGGAACTCGATGAGCTGAAAAGGATAAAGTCTCTTTCCGAAGATAAAGGGCTCAATATAATGGAAGAGCTTGAGGTGATGAATGCAGGATGCGTTGAGAGCAAGGCAAATATGGAAAAGCTCAAAAACGATGTTGAAAAAAATCGTGATAAAATTATGGAAGAAATAAAGGTATTGGAAAAGGAATTTAAACGGCTTGAGAAGGAGAGAGTAAGCCTGGGCAAGTCTATTGAGGAAAATCTATTAAAAAAATACGATTTTATAAGGGAGCGAAAGGGCGGAATAGTTGTCAGCCCTGTTATTAAAGGTGTGTGCCAGACATGCCACTTAGATATTCCACCGCAACAGTTCAATGAAGTGATTCGAGGCGATAAACTGATGAATTGCCCAAATTGCATACGAATTATCTATTGGGGAGAAGATGAAAGTTTCAAGGATGATGCGGCGGCTGGAGAAAATGTTAAAGAATAATGCCCCGGTCACGTCAAGAGCCTAAAATACGCTTTGCGGTACTGTCCGTCTACCAGAGGCCTGCGCCAGCACGTCGAGGCATGCGGATCTCTTTTCAAAGAGGCGCATTTTTATTGTCTTTTGCTGAAAGCCGAAAGCTGGTGGCTGATAGCGCGAATCCAAAAACGATAGTCTTTGGATGAGAACTACTTATTGAGCTATCATAATGATGTTGTATTTAAATGAAAGGAAAAACCTTTAAGCGGGTATGTCGGAGTAGGACAAATGGCCGCTGCCCTGTCGTTATGGCAGGGGAGAGGAAAGTCCGGGCTCCACAGGGCGAGGTGCTGGGTAACGCCCAGTCCCGGCGACGGGAAGGAAAGTGCCACAGAAAGGAGACCGCCCCCGTTGACTTTGGTTATGTCGGCCGGGGTAAGGGTGAAAGGGTGAGGTAAGAGCTCACCAGTCTCCCGGGTGACCGGGAGAGCTTGGTAAACCCCACTTGGAGCAAGACCAAATAGGGGAACATATGGGGTGGCCCGCCCCTGTTCCCGGGTAGGTCGCTCGACCTCGATGGCAACATCGAGGCTAGATGAATGGCCATTGTCCCGAAAGCGGGTGACTGCTTCGGGAAACAGGACCCGGCTTACGGCCTGCTCTGACATACCCATCGGTTTATAGCCATTTATGACAAAGCTTTTTCAAAATGATATCATGGAAGAAATCCCTGAAGACGCGATTCTTATTATAGGCGCGGGGCATTTCGGAGCCCGTGCGGCCCGCTTGCTCAGCAATGAGTCGCATGCGCCGCTTTTTGTTGTGGACGAGGATGAAAAAAGTCTCTCCCAATTGGAAGACCTGCCCGTAAAAAGGATAGAACACGATGGAATCTTTTTCCTGGTGAAAAACTACCATCTTCTAAACCCTTCCAATACTATTGTTCCGGCGATTCCGTTGCACCTGGCCTATGAATGGGTCAAAAGCTATTTAAAAAGTTCCCGCGTAATCAATATGATTCCGGTGCCGGATGATATAAAGCCCTTTTTGCCCCACACCTGGCAGGGAAGTGAGGGGTCTCTCCTTGTCAGCTATGCCGACTTCGAGTGTCCTGATGATTGCCCGGAGCCCGAATATTGCACCGTTACGGGAGAAAGGCGGGACAATCCTTTGCATGATCTTTTGAGCCATGTGAGATTGCCGGGGTTCAAGACACACGTGATAAGGAGTCACCAGCTCGCGCCGGGTTTAGGTGGGTACAAGCTGAGGGATTTGACCGGATTGGGTGAGCGTCTCAGTGAGGATGAGACGGGAAAGTGGCTATTGGGAACCTCCTGCAGATGCCATGGTATTGTTACAGCCATTGAGATTTACCAGACACAAACTGTCTGAGAATAAAGATGAAGACTAAATAGTGCTCATCCATAAACTGTCTTTTTTGGATTCGCGCTATCAGCCGTTAGCTCTCGGCTTTCAGCAAGAGACATTAAAAACAAGGTGTTGGCTGATT
>DAOUXC010000254.1 GCA_030666795.1 Desulfobacteraceae bacterium | reverse complement strand
GGCATAGCGGGGCGGGTCTGGGGAGCGGACCTCCATCCGGCCCGCCGCTTCGTGGCCGGTGTTGTAAAGGGGCACACGGCCAGGGGCGCACCGGTTCCTCCGGGCCCAGAACACATATCCGGGGCCCTCATGGCCGGGCACAATTGTTTTGTAGGAATTGCCCCAGTGATGGGTAACCGCCGTTATCTCCGGCGCATGGCGCAACAGTCCTGCAATATAATGCTTGCCCATGTCGGACAGGTTGTATTCGTCGTCCGGATCGTAAAACGCGTTTTTGTCGCCTTTGAAGAGCGACTGGTGAACATGCATACCGCTTCCGTTTTCGCCAAAAATCGGCTTGGGCATAAAGGTCGCATAGACACCCTGCTGTCGTGCAATCTCTTTTACCGTAAGCCTGTAGGTCATTGTTTTGTCCGCCATCTTCATGCCTTCGTCATATCGAAGGTCAATTTCATGCTGGCTGGGTGCGACCTCGTGATGGCTGTATTCCACCTGGATACCCATTTCCTGAAGGGCAAAGATGGTCTCCCTCCTCAGGTCGCCGGCCATGTCTAAAGGTCTGGAGTCAAAATATCCCCCTGCATCCAGGAATTCTGTGCCCCCACTCTCTTTGAAATAGAAATATTCCAGTTCAGGCCCGACATAAAAAGTATAGCCCTGCTCGGCCACTTTGCCCAAAAGGCGTTTGAGTACATAGCGCGGGTCCCCTTCATAGGGCGTACCGTCGCTGGGATTTATGATATCGCAGAACATGCGGGCCACCGGGCGTTCCGCGCTTCTCCAGGGCACCAATTGAAACGTGGTGGGGTCCGGTTTGGCGATCATATCGCTCTCATGAATCCTGGCAAACCCCTCAATGGAAGACCCGTCAAATCCCATACCTTCAGTCAGGCCTTCTTCCAATTCCGACGGTGTGATGGCAAAACTTTTCAGCACGCCTAAGACATCGGTAAACCAGTACTGGATAAAGCTGACATCCTTATCCTTTACAATTTTTCTTACATCTTCTGTTGTCTGGCAGTTCATTGTATCCCCCCTATCCTAAAAAATGTGTTTGAAAACCATTCGGCTTCTATTCCTAAACAACTATAGCAATCATAATGCCAAACCGGGTGCGGTGATGATTAAGACTGTCTTTTCAAGCAGTTATGTTTTTAGGTCCACAATGAATCGAAAGAAATCATACAATATTGTAGTTTTAATATCCCATTTTATACAAAAATGTATTTTTATGTTTTCATCGGGGAATCAATTATGCCTCGATCTTGGATCATAAATCCATGGTACAGGAATTTCTTTTTTTGGCCAGGATTTTTTGAATTTTTGTAGTTCGCCTACAGGCATATCGCCATCAGTCTTAAATCATACAAATATGTAGATAAATTACATTTATATGACAAATATGTAGATATACGGAAGTGTCCATTTTTCCTATTAGTCATAAATGTGAAGTTATTACAATATGTTAACCTCGATTTGGTGAATCCGCATAAATATGGCACAGCCCTTGCTTTGTTGTGTTGGAAATTGTTTCCCAGGTGAAAAACAAAAAGAGAGAGGTCAAGGAGGTGGTATCAAATGAAAAAGATTGAAGCAATTATTAAGCCCTTCAAACTGGACGATGTGAAGGAAGCCCTTGCCGGAATTGGCGTCAAGGGAATCACGGTCAGTGAAGTCAAGGGGTTTGGCCGCCAGAGGGGACACAGGGAGGTCTATCGCGGGGCCGAATACCAGGTGGATTTTGTATCAAAGATAAAAATCGAAGTGATAGTTGAGGCATCCATGGCCGCTGAGGCCGTATCTACGATTCAGGAAACGGCCAGGACGGGTGAGATCGGCGACGGCAAGATTTTCGTTCTCCCCGTGGAAGAGTCTATCCGTATCAGGACCGGAGAATCAGGCAAGGATGCGATCTAAAATTAAGGAGGTAAGAGTTCATGAAAAGGAAAGCAATTACTTTATCATTATTATTCACGACACTTGGCATTGCAAGGGCCTGGGCAGGAGATGATCCGCCCACGGCCATATCCAACAAAGAAGCCATTGACCTGGTTCAAACACACGCTGATTACGTGTGGACATTGGTGGCCGCTGCACTGGTTTTTTTCATGCAGGCAGGGTTTGCCCTGGTGGAATCCGGTTTTACAAGGGCCAAAAACGCCATCAATATCATGATGAAAAACCTTATGGATTTTTCCATTGGCACATTGGCTTTCTGGGCCATCGGCTTTGGTCTGATGTTCGGGGCCACGCAAACAGGCTTGTTTGGTACATCAGGCTTTTTCCTGAGTGATTTTAAGGCCGGCGGAGATCCCTGGGTCCTGGCATTCTGGATGTTCCAGGTAGTCTTTTGTGCCACTGCCGCAACCATTGTGTCGGGTGCCATGGCGGAAAGGACAAAATTCACGGGATACCTTATCTATAGCATAGTCATCAGCGCCTTTATCTATCCTGTTTTCGGAAGCTGGGCATGGGGAAGTCTTTTTCACGGAAGCGGCTGGCTCGAAAAACTGGGTTTTATTGATTTTGCAGGCTCCACTGTTGTCCACTCGGTCGGCGGTTGGGTCGGTCTGGCTGGTGCCATCGTTCTGGGACCGCGCCTTGGGAAGTATACCAAAGACGGTAAGATAAAACCGATTCTCGGGCATAGTATGACTCTCGCTGCCCTCGGTGTATTTATCCTTTGGTTAGGTTGGTTTGGCTTCAATCCCGGTTCCACTACCGCCGCTAACAAAGATATTGCCATGATATTTGTCAATACAAACTTAGCCGCAGCAGCAGGCGCCGTGCTTGCAATGATTACATCCTGGGTGAAATTCGGAAAACCCGAGGTGGGTATGAGCCTGAACGGCGGACTGGCAGGCCTTGTGGCCATCACGGCTCCCTGCGCATCTGTTTCTCCCCTGAGCGCTGTTATTATAGGGGCCGTCGCCGGGATTATCGTCGTTTTTTCGGTGGTCTTCTTTGACAGAATAAAGGTGGATGACCCGGTAGGTGCCATATCTGTACACGGGGTCAACGGGGCCTGGGGAACCTTGGCCGCCGGTATCTTTAACATGGGCGGCACCTCGGCCACGATCATCGGGGTACAGGTCCTTGGTATTGTTTCCTGCTTTGTCTGGACATTCGGGACCGCCTTTATCATGTTCAAACTGATCGATAAGACCATGGGCCTGAGGGTCTCACCTGAAGAAGAGGCGGAAGGTCTTGACATGAGCGAACATGGAGGCATTGCATACCCTGACTTTGAAGTCTCATCCTATGCGCAACAATAATCGGCAAATTTGATTAGTGGCTGCCGGTGTAAAAAGTATTCCCGGTAGCCACGATTCAAATAAAAATCTTGATCTTCATAAATAAAAACAACAAAAGGAGGAAAGGAAATGAAAAGAAACATCGTAAAACTCACAGGTTTGATAGGCCTTTTAACCTTATTCCTGTTCCCGGTCATAACTTGGGCCGGGGAAGAGGAAAAACCCACGGCATCGGCCGATGTCGGGGTATTCAGCAAATATGTATGGCGCGGCTATGAGTTGAGTGACGACAGTGTCGTGATTCAACCCTCTGTTGGCGTGGGATACAGGGGCTTCGGCCTGAACCTCTGGGGAAACCTGGATACCGATGTGGATGGGACTCTTGATGATGACAGTGAGTTTAATGAGATAGACATGACACTGTCCTATGATAAGAGTTTTGGCCCTGTGGCACTGGGTGTCGGTTATATCTATTACGGTCTGGACGGCCTGGATGATGCCGAGGAAATCTACCTGAGTGTCGGCCTGGACGTTCTTCTGGCACCCACATTAACCGTATACCGTGAGATTGCCGATCTGCAGGGCTGGTATCTTAGCTTTGGTATTTCCCATTCTTTCAGTCTTCCCAAGGACATCACCCTGGACATGGCCGGATCCGTGGGATACTACGTCTCTGAAGATGACGGCTTTGTCGAACTCGATAGTAACCTGAACCCAACAAATGACAAGTACAGGGCCTTTCACAATGGCCTTCTATCCATGGGTTTAACAATACCCCTTGGTAAACATATGTCAATCTCCCCCACGGTTGCTTACTCTTTCCCTTTATCGAATGAGGCTGATGATTTGATTACGGCAGGGAGTTTCAGCAATGATTCCGATTTCTTTTACGGCGGTGTGACTTTCTCCATGTCATTTTAAAATGGGGGCAAGAAGCGTTAATAAAAAAGCCTCCTGACACCCTGTTTAAAAGGTGTCAGGAGGCTTTTTGTTTTGAATCGTCGCTCTGTTTTTCACTTTCACCGCGTCAGTCGATGCAGCAGTGCCCTCTCGATTTCCAGCAACTGTGCCTTGTCTTCTATCTTCTGTCCATCAAGATCACGCACGTAGAAGACATCCGCCACCTGGTCACCTTTGGTTGCTATTTTGGATATACGGATATCAAGTCTGAGATCAAACAGACAGCGGGTAATCAAATAGAGGAGCCCCACGCGGTCATCTGCAAACACTTCGATCAGTGTAAAAAAATCAGAGGTTTCATTATCGACAATGACTTGAGGTGGATGTTCCGGTTTTCCGGAGTCGGAAAGGATAGAGGGTGCCGCCTTTTGCCCAAGTCTGTATTCAAGAGAAAGCTTGCCGGTAAATGTGTTTCCCAAATCCCTTTTCACCCTTTTCCATGTTTCGTCCGGATTGATGGCGTCAAGGGGATGGGTGACCTTGAAAATATCTACGGCGATCCCGTCCCTCCAGGTGTAAATCTGCGCGGAGAGGATATTGATATTATTGAGGGCAAGAGCGCCGGCGAGATCGGAAAAAAGCCCGGGTCTGTCTTTGGCTAAGAATGTGAGTTCCCAGCAACCTTCGGACTCATATTCCCTGGCCTTAACGCTGAAGGCTGAGGCTTGATGTATGTTGAACTGTTCCTTAAAACTTGCAAGCATTTCAAGATGGCGCACAATATCTCCGGGCGATGTGTTCAATAGATATCGCGGAGACATGACATCGAACAATCCATTCAGATCTCCTTCACTCATCCGGTCTTCCATTTCACGTCTGACCTGTGCCTTTGTTTCGCCGACTTTCAGCGAGGCACCCGGTGTTGCCAATTCCCCTTTTTTCAGAATGTGTAAAATTTTAAAAAAGAGTTCCTGTACCAGGTTGGCGCTCCATTCGTTCCATGCCTTTGGCCCTGTTGCCCTTGAATCAGCCCATGTCAACAGATAAAGCATGTTCAAACGCTCCACATTCCTTATTGTACGTGCACACCGGACAATTACCTTTTCATCATTCAAATCCCTGCGCGTTGCGGTTTCCGCCAAAAGGAGATGATGACGTATTAGAAACAGTACCTCTTCTGCCCGGTCTTTTTCATAACCGAACCGTTCGAGGATATTTTTCGCGATATCAACACCTTTTCGAGAATGGTCTTTCCCGGTTTTACCTATGTCATGAAAAAGGGCCGCCAAAAAAAGCGGTTCCGGATCCGGCAGGTCCGAAAAGACGTCCAGAAGGATGATTTCCCTTTCATTGGGAAGATTCTTGAGTTGCTTGACCGCTTCCAGGGAATGCCTTCCAACAGGAAATGTATGGTAGGCATCAAACTGTACCCTGTCCCTGATCCTGCCGAATTCGGGAATAAAGGTGTCCAGAAATCCGGTTTCAAACATCTGATTCAGCGAATCAGTATT
>DAOUXC010000054.1 GCA_030666795.1 Desulfobacteraceae bacterium | reverse complement strand
GGCGTCCTGTACACATGAAGCGACATCGGTCGGTCTCCTGACGCAACCGGCCCCATAAATCCCGGTCTTTTCTGGATCAGATGTCAAAAACCCGTATTCATCATATGAAACATCGGGCAAAGTATCTATGTCGATCTTGTTTGGGACCATTCCGGTCGCCAAGACAACCAGGTCAAAGCTCGTTCGAATCTGTTCGCCCGTATTTGTGTTTTCTCCTTCAAGCAGCAGGTCGCCCGTTTCCTCATCTTCGGTGATGTTTGCGATCTTGCTCTTGATAAAGCTGAGCTTTTCATCTCCCTGGACCTTAGTGTAAAAATCTTCCAGCCGGTCAAGGGCCCTTATGTCTATAAAGAAAATGGTCACATCACAGTCAGGATATTGTTCTCTCAGATAGGTCGAATGCTTCATGGAAGCCAGACAGCATATCCCCGAGCAATAAGGAAGATGGTTTTCGTCTCTTGATCCTGCGCACTGTATAAAGGCCACGTTTTTGGGCTCTTTGCCATCCGAGGGACGTAATATCTTTCCCCCTGTCGGGCCGTTTGGAGAGGCCAGTCTCTCCATCATCACATTGGTAATCACGTTTTTATATTCCCCAAAGCCATAGTATTCAACCCTGGAAGCATCATAAGGATCCCAGCCCGCGGCCCAGACAATGGCCCCCACCTTGATATCAAAAGTGGTCTCCTTCATTTCCAGATCAATGGCATCGTATTCACATGCCTCCTTGCATTTCTTCCCGTCTTCGGTCCCTGAAATGGACGGATCCAGCACATATCTCATGGGAAATGCAAATTCATGGGGAAGATAAGCCGCCTTGATCTTGTCCATACCGAAGTTGAAAGGATTTTCTATCTCGCTCTCACACACCTCGGCACATTTCCCACAGCAGGTACACTTTTCATTGACATAACGGGGGGCTAATCTGACGGTCACATCATAATCCCCTTCCTGTCCGGAAATACCCGTCACCTCGGCCATGGTGAAAAAACGTATTTTAGGGTTCAATTTCATCCTTCTGAAATTGATCTCCAGACCGCAGTTAGGCGGGCACAGTTTGGGAAAGTACTGGTATAGCTGGGTTACCTTTCCGCCCAGATACGGATTCTTTTCGACCAACACCACGTTATGACCGGCCTCGGCCGCTTCCAGGGCGGCGGTGATTCCGCTCATGCCTCCGCCAACCACCAATATACTCTGGTTTGTCGTTTCTACTTCTGCCATTGTATCCTCCAGGGTTGTAGTTTTTTCATATTCTTGGGATTTGTAATGCCCTATTAATACAAAAAGCGTATTTCGTCAATAGCCATTTTTTCACTCATTTATGGGAACGCGAAAATGTCCATTGACCAAATACGCTCTTAATTAGTGGCTATTCACTGGGATTGTTTTAGGGTAAAACTGTATTTATTTGGAAAAAGGCCGGCACAAAGGCCGGCCTTAATCCGGATTCAGATAATGAAATGCCCCGGACATCAAGGGATGATGTCCGAAGCATGTTCAGTTGGGGTTAGAGATTAGACACCGGGAATGTTCCACACATCTCTCTTCATCATTTCCCATTCACCGGTTGCGGGATCCCATTTACAATTGGCAAAGCAGTGCCAGTTGTCCTCATCCATCTTGGGAGTGTCAGACCTGAAGTAATATCCGGGCCATCTGGTCTCCTCGCGGAAGAGCATGGTGCGCACATGGGCTTCGCCCTGCCACATCCTCTGTACGTTCTCCCAGATCCTTTCCAGGGAGTAGATATCCTCGGCAGCCAGTTTTTCGGAGTCTTCTCTCAGATATACAAACAACTCCATGGCCCTCTCCAGGAGAGCCTTGCTGGTCTTAAATGCCGCGGTCACGCCACCCGCATACTCGTCCATGATCTTCTGGAGACGATCCATGAACTGGCGCCACAGGAGATAGTTCGGGTTGACCGAAGGTTCCGTGGTTACCTTGCAGAACTCCTGATAGCGATCAAGAGGAGCGAGGATCTTGGCCTTCAACGCATCAACCTGGGCCGCATCCACGTTCGGCTCTGCGCCCTTTTCCACGATATACTTGATGGCTGCCTTACCGACAATCCGTCCTTCCGCGTGGGAACCGGAGGAAAACTTATGGCTGGATGCGCCTGAGGCATCACCGGCTGCAAAAAGCCCGTCCACCGTACACATATTGGCATATCCCCACTTGTAAGGCGTATCCATATCCTCGGGACCGCTCACCCATGCACCTGAGGCGCCGGAGTGGGAACCGATGAAGTAAGGCTCGCACGCCGCGATCTCGGAGTGTTTTTCCTCGGGCTTGACATTCATGGCAGCCCAGAGATGGGCCTGGGAGATAGTCATATCCAGGAAGTCTTCCCATGCCTCTGCCTCGAGTTCCTTCATCTTCTTCTTGTAGCCTTTTGGATCTTCCTTGTATTCATCGGCGATCTTGTTGATGGCCTCGGAGGTCTCCATGTAAAGGGGACCTAAACCGGCATCCACATCCAGCATACCAAGGTAATTTCTCAGATTGGCCGGGATCGGCTTGGCTAACCCATAGGGAGCCCAGTTATTGAGTTCTTCTTTCCTGACGGCCATGTACTCGCCGCCTACGGCGCTGACTGCCCTTGATTTGAAGAGCAGGAACCATGCGCCCACAGGGCCGTATGCATCCTTGAACCTGACCGGGATGAACCTGACTTCCTGACAGGTCATCTCAGCGCCGGCCTTAAGTGTGAAATAGGCGCTCGTGCCGGTGTTAAAGGGAGGATACCAGGAACGGCCGAAACCCTCGCCGACTGACCTGGGACGGAACACATGAACCGCGCCGCCCGCGGTTATTACCGTGGCCTTGGCCTTGAATACATACAACTTCTCTTCACGGGTGCTGAAACCAATAGCGCCCACGCACTTGTTGCCGTCCATGAGGGGATCTACGACAAAGACTCTCTCGATGAGCTCGCCGCCTGCATCGGCCAGGGCATTCTTTGCGGCCTCGGCAATGATGATCTTGTAGGACTCGCCGTTGATCATGAGCTGCCAGCGGCCTTCATGAACATACTTTCCCTCTTCGTCCGTCCAGATCTTGAGACCCCATTTCTCAAACAGATGAACCGTGGAGTCCACGTGACGGGCAATATTATAAACCAGGTCTTCCCTGGAAATGCCCATAAGGTCCTGACGCACATACCGGACATAGTCCTCGCATGTGTTTTCGCCGTCTCTAACACCCACATACTGGTTGATGGCCGAAAGACCCATGGCCACAGCACCGCTCCTGTCGGTGGCGGCCTTGTCAACCATGGTCACCTTCAGACCGTTTTTCTTGGCCCAGTAGGCTGCCTCTGTGGCAACACCGCATGCTGCAAAGCCCGCACCAACGATCAGGAGGTCGGTACTCACTTCTACTGTCTCAAAATTTGCCATATCTATAATACCTCCTTATCTATGATACTGTGGGCACTGCATCGAGACCCAGTGATTCGGGTTCCGTTGCCAGGGCCTCGCTGTTAAGGTCATCATGAGTAGCATATCCGCCCAAGGGGTCAGCAGACCCTTCCTCATTGGTCCTGATGGGGAATTTGAACCTTTTGATGCTTCCATCGCGGAACTTGATCGTCCACATAATGTCCTCAGAACCTCTGAGCGGAACACAACTGGCTCCCAGAGGAATGAAGTCCGAATAACCGCGCACGTCCATTGCCTGCTGGGGACAAATCTTGACACAGCACTGGCATTCCCAGCACATGGAGGGGTCACGGTTGTATGCCTTCATCTTCTCCATATCCAGCACCATCAGGTCGTTCGGGCAAATGTACATACAAGCAGTCTTGTCCTGCCCTTTGCAACCATCGCATTTTTCATCAATTACGAAACTTGGCATTATTACACCTCCTGAAATTTACGAATTATAAAATATTCAAAGTTATCAATGGTTAAAAGACTCTCTTTTGCACCTCCTTTCTCTGTAATATGTCTCAACGTTCATACATGAGGTATTTCAAAAAAGCCACTTTCTCATGGGAGAAAGTGGCTTTTTTCTACTTCTTGCCTACATCACCGGTAGCCGCGCCATGCAGCTTGATCTCGAACTTCTCTTCAAGACCCTGGTAGTGGCTCTGGAAAATCGTCATGACATCGGGACGGGAAAATTCCGAGGGGAATTCACTCCCCTCCAGCATCAATGGTATTAATTTTTCTTCTTTACCATGTGCTACGATAAGATGTGACATACGACTTCCTCATTTTTCAGGCTTATTTTTTGGACGTAAAGGATCGGCAAACCGGCTTGAATCTTCTGTCAAATTTTCACCTTGTGCTTTTTGGAACAAGCTACCTTTTATATCTAATATTTATGAGGTGTCAAGAAAAAATGTGTAGAAATTTTCAAGATTTGCAGAAAAAGATGCGCAGCACATCGCGGCACTTTCTTTTTGACATAAGGATCAATCGTAACCTGCTGTTAATTATGATTTTTTTGACAAATATTCAAAAAGATACGCTCTGATCACATCTGTGTTTTTTCTTTTATCACCTCCTTTATCTTTGTCAGGTAAAGGCCATATGCAGAGTCGCTTCCAACCAAAAATACGCGCTTAAATTGACCCATCCTTTTCCGCACATGCGGATCAGCGCCTCCCATTGGGTGCTTCCGGTCGGATAAAGAAAATAGAAGTGCTCCAGTCTAAAAAAGCAACTGTCATGCCGAGAGTTCAGGTTGGATTAAGTTTGGTTAACTATACGGTTAAATTGGAAAATATTGAATTTATATTTATTGCTAACGCCTGATTTTGAAAAATGGTCGTAGATATTTTTTACAATTTGTAAAAAATCGACATTGCAATATGTTGACTGAATCATGTAACTTCTCAAAAATGTTCGTGTTAAAACCGTCTTTACGGGCTGAGCCCTCGAAATAATTGGCGACTTACTGAATCACCGACCACATCATATATAAACTTCGGGCCCATAGTCCCATAAGTTCAGGAACTCTGAGATTATGATATGGAACTTATCATTTTAGGATCAGGTACAACCATTCCTCTGAACCATAGGGCATCTCCTTCATTGGCTATTGTAATTGATGGCCAACTCATCCTTTTTGATATGGGACCGGGCACTCTCCGCCAGTTGACTAAGGGCGGGTTGAACCATGAAGATATCACGAGGGTATTCATCACCCATTTTCACCCTGATCATACGGCCGGCCTCATCCATTTCCTGTTTACAACGAAAAACCCATCCATACTCGAGAAACGGGGCCCTTTTGTTATTACGGGGGCCCTTGGCTTGAAAGAATTCATCAATCGCCTTCAGGAGGCTTACAGTGATTGGTTGAATCTTCCCGCGGAGATCATGAAAATAGAAGAATTTGATGTGCACCAAAGTAATGTAATGAATTATCCCGGTTTCAAAATCATTGCGCAGCCAGTAAGACATACGTCGGAAAGCCTTGCATATCGTGTTGAAGATCAACAGGGCAAAAGTATTGTGTATTCAGGAGATTCGGGTTTCTGTGACGGGCTTGTGGATGTGGCCAATGGCACGGATCTTCTTGTTTTAGAATCTTCTTTTCCCGACGGAAAGGAGGTCGAAGGGCACCTGACGCCTTCTCAGGCCGGCCATATAGCCACGTTAGCGAATGCGAAACGGTTGGTCCTGATTCATTTTTATCCCGAATGCCTGGCAACGGACATCACTGCCCAATGCCGGAAGTCTTACAAGGGTGAACTCATCATGGGCAGTGATTTGTTGCATTTACATATCTAAGCGATTTATTCTACTAAATATGCTGGTTTCGGTGTTTAGTTTTCAGCTTTCAGGTTTCAAAGCTCAACCTTAATTTTAAAACTATTTGAGGGGCAGTTTTCAACACCCCGAATTTTTTTAGACGGAGAATGTTCATGACCACAAAACACAAATCTTCAGCAACCATAATTCCCATAGACCAGTCCGTGGGGAAAGTCTTAGCCCATGACATCACGGAAATCAGACCCGGCCAATTCAAGGGGGCTGCATTTAAAAAAGGACATGTCGTCGGGGAGGAAGACCTGGCACACTTGAGACGTTTAGGCAAGGAACACCTTTTTGTTCTGCATCTGGAACCGGGAGAAGTCCATGAGGATGAGGCCGCCCTGAGACTTGCAGGGGCCATGTCAGGTCTAGGAGTGGTTTTTGACCCTGCCCCTTCGGAAGGAAAAATTGCCTTGAAGGCGGCCCACAGGGGTCTTTTAAAGGTAAATGTAGAATCCCTGCTTGAACTCAATCTCGTTCCCCACATGTGCTGCTCTTCCCGTCACAACAATATTCTGGTTGAAAAGGGAGAAATCATAGCCTCCACAAGAGTGATTCCTCTGATTATTGACGAAAAGCCCCTTAATGACGCTACGAGTGTGGCTGCAGTCGACGGCGGTATTTTTTCCGTTAAAAACCTGTCCGAACCTCAAACCGGGCTCATAATAACCGGAAATGAGGTGTCAACCGGCCTCATTGTAGACAAATTCGCGCCCATCATCAAAAAGAAGCTTCAATTTTTTGGTTGCAAACTGACGGATACCCTGTTTTTTCCCGACGATGAGGAGAGGATTGCGGAAGGTATAAAGACATTACTCAAAAAAAGAGCCCGGCTCATTATAGTGTCAGGCGGTATGAGCGTTGATCCTGATGACGTGAGCCGCATGGCCATCGCAAGGGCCGGAGCCCGGGACGTGGTCTATGGAACTCCAGTGCTTCCCGGCGCCATGTTCTTGTACGGACGGATCGGTGATATCCCCATTTTGGGACTGCCGGCCTGCGTCCTTTGCTAAAAGGCAGCGATACTGGATCTAATCATGCCTCGTGTCCTGGCAGAAGAGGTTATCACCAGGAGAGATCTCGCATCCATGGGCCATGGCGGTTTGTGTCTCAATTGTGAGCAGTGCCACTACCCTGTATGCCCATTTGGAAAACAGTAAGGATTAATAGTCTCTATCAATAATATACTGGTTCAGTTCCAGGAGATTTCTCTTGACGGCTGAATCTGGGAATGACTTTAAGCAGGTTGCAGCTTCGTTCACATATGCCTGGGCCTCATCTCGTATTTGATCCAGGGCTCCTTTGCTTCTGACAAGTCCGGTCAGGCTCCGGTAATCCTGTTCAGTGGCCCGGTGATTTTTGAACAGTTCTGCAAATTTTTTTCGCTCTGACTCTTCAAGTTTTAACAGGGTATAGATAAGAGGCAAGGTGATTTTACCCTCCCTAAGGTCCTTACCCACCGGTTTCCCGAATACCTCCTCAGAAGATATATAATCCAGCAGATCATCCATGAGCTGAAAAGCGATCCCAACATTGAGCCCAAATCTCCCAAGAGACCTCTCGACTTCTTCCTCGGCTTGAGAAAAGACTGCCCCACATGTGCACGCAGCAGACATGAGAATGGCCGTCTTGGCAGTTATAATCTCTATGTATTCTTCCTTGCCGGTATTCCAATCATTCGTATGAGTTAATTCAAGGATTTGACCTTCGGTCATTTGCATGGTGGCCTCCGCAATTCTTCTCAGAAAAGGCAGACTGTCGGCATCCAAGGCAATAGTCGTGGCTTTTGAGTATAAAAAATCCCCCGCTAAAATTGCCGCATGATTACCCCAGAGATGATTGGCAGAAGGCTTTTTTCTCCTTGTCTCAGCATTATCCAAAACATCATCATGAAGCAGGGAGGAGGCATGAATATATTCAAAAATTGTGGAAATACGGTAGGCGTCTTCACCGTCATGGTTGCAAAGCCGGCAGGCAAGGACAAAAAGAAGGGGCCGAAGCCTTTTACCCTGCCCTAAAAGGGTGTGGCTGCCGATATCTTCTACAAGGGAAACTCGAGAATTGAGACCCCTGTCCAATTCCTCGTTTATCCTCGTAAAATGATCTTTAAAATTTTCTAAAATATCAGTAAGTTGATCCATTATAGATTCAAAATTTTCTTTATTAATTTTACTGAACCGAAATACCGGTACGATTTATGACAACGGTTCGGTGCGGGGATTTCTGATCCAGAGAAGATCCTGTAATGTTCCCGCGTCAAATCGATGATAATTTATGTCTAATGATTTTACAACTCATTTAATTCGATATTCCGCGTGCCGGATTCAAATGATTTCCCCCACAAGGTCATAAGCATGAGCCTCATTTATCAGTACCGGCATGATTTCCCCTGCAACCCCCTTCCCTTTGTTAATCAAAACCCGCCCGTCCACGTCAGGTGCCATGGTTGCCGTCCTCCCCGTAAGTAACAGGTCGGTCTCGGCACTCACGCCCTCGATCAAGACGGGCTGGATCAATCCAATCATTTGTTGGTTTATTTCTTTTGCGATTTCCGCCTGGAGAGCCATGATCTTATCCAACCTCATTTGGGCCACTTCGGGCTCCACCGTGGCCTTGAAGCGGGCCGCTACCGACCCTTGCTCCCGGCTGAAAATGAAAACGCCTAAGTGATCGAACCGGGTCTCTTCCACAAAATCATAAAGTTCTTCAAACATGGTCTCTGTTTCCCCGGGAAATCCGACCATCAGAGTGGTTCTCAGACTTATCTTGCGCCCCTCAGACCTAATCCGATCAATCAATTCCCTTGGGGTCTCTTTGCCAGGGTCTCTTTCCATGGCCCTCAAGATTTTATTGTTTACGTGTTGCAAAGGAAGATCGATATAAGGACATACGGCTTTGTTTGATTCAATCAACGCCAAAAGCCGATCGGAAATGCCTTTTGGGTTGCAATATAAAAGTCGGATCCACTCGACCCCTTCTATATTAGCCAATCTCTCCAAAAGCTCTTCCAGACAAGCTTCGGCTTCCAGGTCATTTCCGTAGGTGGTGATATCCTGGGCAATCAGGTTAATTTCTTTAACACCGAGACCTGCCATTTCTTCAGCTTCCGTGATTAAAGACTCCATTTTTCGACTTCGAAGAGGGCCTCTCAAACTGGGGATAATGCAGTATGAACACCTGTGGGTGCATCCTTCGGCAATCCTCAAATAGGCACTGTAAAAGGGCGTTGTCCGCACCCTAGGTACGGAATGGTCCGCCAAATAGGTGGGCCTGCCGATAAAGAACCGGCCCTGGGCGCCCGAACCTTCATTTTCTATGATATCCGCTATCCGATAAATCTCACCCGTACCCAACCATCCGTCTACTTCCGGCATTTCTCTCAGCAATTTGTAGCCGTACCTCTGGACAAAACACCCGGCAACCACAATCTTTTTTAATTTGCCCTGCTTTTTTAGGTCTGCCATTTCAAGGATCGTGTCAATGGCCTCTTCCACGGCAGGCTGAATAAAACCACAGGTATTTATCACAGCTACCCCTGCATCTTCAATGCTGGAGGCAAGATCAAATCCCTTCGATTTGATCAGGCCAAGCATATGTTCACTATCCACCAAATTTTTGGAGCACCCTAAACTGATCAGAAAGACTCTGTCTTTTATGCACATAACGTATCTGCTCAATAATTGGAGAAACTCGAATCTACAGAAATATCTCTTTAATAACTATAGACGCCCGTCAAGGCATCATCGAATAAAGCAGCTACTTATTGAGCTATTACCTCATAACCCTGCCGATTGAAAAAAACCGAGAACATCCAGCCGGTTGATCATGTCCGTAAAAATCTCTCCCACGGCCCTGTCCGCCTCATTACGTCCAATCAACTTGAACCGCTCTGCCTGTCCGCTAACGGTCCGCGTTGCAAGGACTTTTCCTTCCTTCAATAGTTTAGCCTCATAACTCATTGTGACCATCCATCTTCGATCCAAAAGGTCCAATAGAAATTCGTTGAGCACGATCAACAATTCGGTTTCACCAAGGGTCTGTCTGGATACAATTTCCATTCCTTCGTTTTCCAGCCTTCTCTTAAACCCCTCCTCTATCAGGGCTGGAGGGTCATAGAGTCCAATGGTGAGGCCAGGTTCGTTTTGACGGGCAATACTCAAAGAGACAGTCCCTGGGAAATTCTCAAAATCCTCTTTAGCACCATTACCCACAATAACGGTCTTGGGTCGGGCATCTTTAACCACCAGAGCCACTTTCCTGCCTTTCAGATGATCTGATTCCGTTGGAAGCTGATAACGAACTCTCAATTGAGGAATTGAAGCACACGAAATGATGAATACACAAACCAATATGATGGTCAAATTTTTCGCGACAGCTTGATTTATCCTTTTCATTGGCTTACCCTCCTATGGTTAAAGCTTCTCGATTGAATATTGGCGAACTCATAAAAAGTCAAGGATTCCCTTTTGTCTACGTTATGAAACTCTTTAAGTTTAAATAATCAATCGTCAATCGTCAATCACACTGTCAAACAAGGCCCATATGTCAAGAAAAACAATAAAAACAGACCCCCCGGAATTCCCATTGCGTCTTTCATTAGAGGACAGGGAGCTATTCAAAGCCGCATGGAAAAATGCAAGGGCAAACCACGGAAACACGTTTACCTTTTACCTGCCCGGCATGATCAGGTATGGAAAAATCAGAGGGCAGTACCCCGCCATATCCCTCACAGGAAATCGATGCGACCTTAAGTGCGAACATTGCAAGGGGATGCTCTTGGAGCCCATGCTAAAGGCGGAAAGCCCTGGTCACCTGATCGAAATCTCCAAAAGGCTCGCCGAGAAAGGTGCTAAAGGTATCCTTTTAACAGGCGGATCAGACTTCCGAGGAAAACTCCCTTGGAAAAAATATGGGAAAGCCGTTGAGCGAATCAAGCTGGAAACTGACCTTTTCATGTCGGCGCATACCGGATTTCCGGACCGTGAATCCTGTGAAGTTCTTGAGCAGGCCGGCGTGAAACAGGCCCTTACGGATGTCATGGGAGACGAACAGACGGCTACTCGTGTATATCATCTGGCTGGTTTGAAACAGGTTTTTGATTCATTAGAGGAAATAAAAAAAAGCGGCCTCGAGTTTGTTCCTCATATCGTGGCAGGCCTGTGGTATGGAAAGATAAGTGCCGAATACGAGGCACTGAAAATCATTTCCGGATATCGGCCCAAGGCCTTGGTCATTGTTGTGCTGACCCCTTTGAAAGGAACGCCCATGGAAGGAGTCATCCCTCCCTCCCCCCTGGAGATTGCTCGTTTAATAGCAACGGCCCGGTTGATGATGCCGAAGGTGCCCATTTCATTGGGTTGCGAAAGGCCGAGGGACAAACAGGGCTGGATAATGGAAAAACTGGCCATCCGGGCCGGGGCAACGCGCATGGCGGTTTGGTCCGAAGAGGCCATAAACGAGGCCGAAGATCTGGGTCTTACCCCACGCTTTCAGCCC
Organism: Desulfobacteraceae bacterium; assembly: GCA_030666795.1. Classification (GTDB taxonomy): domain Bacteria; phylum Desulfobacterota; class DSM-4660; order Desulfatiglandales; family Desulfatiglandaceae; genus JAIOSR01. The sequence continues at coordinate 2,530 of DAOUXC010000054.1, read as the reverse complement.
ACCTGCTGTTCCCTGACTTTTAGGAAAAGTTTCAGTTCGAGTGGGCCTTAGATTTTCTCCAACCTCACCTTTATGTATTTGAGCAATGGTGTACCTCCGACATTTTCAGTGGTATTGGGCTTCATGATTCCAGCGGAATTGACCCCTCCAAATTGGGGGTAATTGGGGTCTCCCTCCAATCCACGAATATGGCCGAAGCCACCACCCGCACCCACAACGCCACTCATAATAGACCAGGTAGGATGGGCAACCATTTCCACCTGACCCCATGGAGACACAAGCCTTACCCCGTCTCCCTCCCGGATCTCCATTTCCTGTGCATCCAGGGTATTAAGCCATAATGGGTTGGTCTCCTGCATCTTCATCAGCTTATAGTTGTTGTGGGTAGATGAGTGCTCATGCTCAAATAACCGGAAATTACCAAAAACGAAAGGATACGAATCGTCAGGCTGAAACTCCTTATCCGGCTCCTTATAATCAGGAAGAGGGTCTATTCCTTTTTCCCGTGCAACGGGGTTTAAAAAATTATATTTTCCGGTCTTACTATTGCCGGATGAACCGTATCCGTCGGGCGGATTAATAGAGCCCCATTTCTTGTATTTATAATACTCGGCCTCGTCGGTGATGATAAAACCTTTCTCCTTCAATTCATCAAAAGACCACGGCGTATCTGCCATCTGGTTTCGAAAGGCATCCTCAATCTTTTTCCACGGAAAATACCTGCCGAGGTCAAGCCTATTGGCAAGCTCAACCGTTATCTTCCAAATCGGCCTGGATTCATACATAGGTTTAGCCACTTCGGCATAGTATCCTATGAAAGCCTCATAAAGCCAGTCTGCCTTTATCTGGCTTTGTTCCAACCATGTTGCGTCGGGAAGCACTACATCACACAGAAGGGCGCTGTTACACATATAAGCATCAATGGCCACCTTGAATTCCATCCTTTCTATGGCCTCGGTTATGGCCGCCTGGTTACCGCAAGATAGGACCGGGTCCCCAAAGTAAATAATCATTCCTTTAAGATTTCCCGCCTCTATGTCGGCCAACAGATGTGCCGGTGCCCAGCCGGCCCAGATACCAAATTTGTTGAGTTTCGGGGCAGGGGTTGCCGGGGGCTTCTCCTGGCCTTCGTCCCAGGCGGATTTCAGCTTCCGCTTGAAGGGGAGCGAGGGGCCTCCGGGTGCGTCAAAGGTACCGCAGAGCCCGTTAAGTGCCTGGAGCGCGGCGGTTCCGTACATGCCGTTTGGGACCTGGGCCACGCCGGCCCAGGAAATCACACCTTTATTTTTCGACTTTGCAAACTCAAAGGCTATTCGCTCAATGGTCTCGGCGGGCACGCCGCTTATCTTTGCGGCCCACTCCGGCGTGCGGGCCAAACCGTCTTCTTCGCCCAACGCCCTTTTTTTGAACTCATCAAACCCCGAGGTCCACTTCTCTACAAAATCCTTGTCGTACAAATCGTTTTTTATGATCACATGGCACATGGCCATGGCAACAGCTGCGTCGGTCGCGGGTCTGATTGGAACCCATTCCGTTGCACTGGCAGCGGTCTCTGAACGCCTTGGGTCGAATATTACAAGTTTTGCGCCCCTTTTTAGCGCGGATTTCAACTGAGCGGTCTTGCGCTGACCATATGAACTGGTCAACTCATTCATTCCGAAGTGAATAATATAGTCGGCCTCCTGATAATTTATCCAGGGTCTCTTGTCGTTCAGGTTGTGCTCATTGGCCATTCGATTGGCATTGTCGCACATGGGACGGTGGGTCGTCTTGGGGCAGCCTAAATGGTCAAAAAGGGCCTCGTGGATCCAATTCAAGAAGTCATTGCCCCTGAAATAGCCTAATTTGGAATATTCTATTCCCTTTATGCCTTCGGCCACTTTGTCCAGGGCCTCATCCCAGGATGCCCTGCGAAAACGGCCGTCCTCTTTGATGAGCGGGGACTTGAGCCTGTAAGCGGAGTAAAGGTGTTTAGCGGCCGAACCTCCCTTTGGGCAAAGCCTGCCGCCACCTTTCGGGTCGCCGGTAAGTCCCGAAGTGCCCGTGAGGATTCCGTCCTTCACCTTGGCCGTCATGCCGCAAAGGGCACCACACGTATAACAATGGGTGGCCAAGCTTCTGTCGGGTTCAGGCTCAATCGCGCCCTCATCCAGGGTAACAAAACCCGGTTCAAGCCCAAGCGTATTCAAGGCCTCTGCCATCTTCTGGGTTGTCTTCTCGCCATCTGCAAAACCGTCAAGCCTCATATTCTCCCACGTCAAGGCCCCACGGGTAAAATGGGCCAGCCCCCGGTAAAAACCGCTTCGAGCAAATGTGGCGAGCTGATCACAAAATGAGTTCACCCAAAACACATATTTGTTGCTGAAAAAGTCCATGTATAGATCAATATTACCTTTTTCAAGGGCATATCGCAGGAACTCCATCTGCACCGCGATATGTTCCTCCAAATCCTTGTATCCAGGAGACTTGTGCACCTTAGCCTTGCGGAAAAACGATCTCAACTCGAATACCGGTTTCTGCATGACCACGG
>DAOUXC010000021.1 GCA_030666795.1 Desulfobacteraceae bacterium | reverse complement strand
TGAGATTGTGAAAAAGGGCCATTTCTGGATGGACACTAGCTAACGGGACGCGTGAAGGAGATTATAGGATTGAACGACAGGCGTGCATCCAGGATCAATGTGTTATTTTCCGAATACCTGCCGGATAGAGGCCTGAAATTTTGGAGTCCGTTCAAACCTGAGGTGGTTTTGTGACCGGTTCCGGATCCTGGCAGGCAAAGGCCTGGGGTATATTCTTAGTCAACCTGGCCACCATGTCCTGGGCCACCAACGCGGTCCTGGGGCGCTGGTTGAGGGCCTATATCGGACCGCTTACTTTGTCAGCAATGCGTTTTACCGTGGCTACGGCCTTTTTTGGCCTCCTGCTCAGGGGAAGGCCCGCTGAGGAACGCCGCTACGGAAAAGACAAGTGGTGGATCCTGGCTATGGGGCTGGCCGGCGTAGTCGTGTTCAGCCCACTGCTGTATCTGGGGCTCCATTACTCCACCGCGGTCAACTGCTCTTTGATTCAGGGATTCTCACCTTTGATCACGGCCTTAATCGCGGGACTGATCATTGATGAGCCGGTCAGCCGAAGGCAGCTGGTAGGGGCGGCTACCGGTCTTATCGGGGTAATGGGATTGATCTCCGGCGGTTCACTCGGCTTTCTGCTCAGGCTCCAATTCAACCCGGGGGACCTGATCCTCCTCGCCAGTGCCGTGATCTGGGCGCTTTACTCTGTTTTCGGCCGCAGGGTTATGCGACACCGGCCTCCGGTTTCGGCCACGGCCCTGTCAAACTTCTTAGGCCTGCCCCTTTTGGCAATGGCGGCTTTTATCGAGCTTCAATATATTCCCGTGAACCTGCGGATAGAGACGATCGCCGCCATAATCCACATCTGCGTTGTCCCCACCATCATTGGCTACTGGTCCTGGAATCGAGCCGTAGGAACTCTGGGCGCGGGCGGGGCCATGGTATTCTACAATACCCTGCCCCTTTACGGAGCTGTTTTGGGGGCCGCCCTGCTAGACGAGCCTCTGGGCACGGTCCATGTGGTCTTTGGAGGTCTGATCCTGGGAGGCGGGCTTTGGGCGACCTTAGGGGGTGTCATCCGGCCTAAGTAGAAAAACTCTTTGTTCCGAACCGACTTTTTCACACAACCTTATCCCCTGAGGTAGTTGCGTATGGCTTCCTCCACATCGGGTGGAAGGTCTATCTCCCTTTCTCTAAGACGGGCCTTATATTTTTCAAAAGATTTCACGTGTCGCACAGAGGAAACAAGGACCTGGATATATTCTTCCAGACCTTCCTCCACTTTTCTCCTGAATGGGTCCTTTTCCAGCAACAGGTTCTCGACACGCTTCACGACCCTCAGGTTAACGGGTCTGCACACAAGCCTGTAAAAGATGAATCTCTGGAGTTGGCCGTCCTCAGCATCCTCCTCTGCGATCGCCTGCGTGACCCGGTCAAGGTCCAGGCTGTCGCACACCTCCACCTCAAGATGTCTTTCCTTGAGTTCATCGAAAACCGCTGCAAGGGGTCTCGGAACACCGCAGGTATCCTCATCGTCAAGCACGCAATCCCGGCTGCGCATATAAACCACCACATCCATGTCGGAACTTTCCCTGGCGATCCCGAAACTGATGGACCCGAGGAGATCAAAGGCCACCTCCATGCCCTGCTCATGTATCTTTCTGTAAATGGATCTCAATTCCCGGATCAATGAGACGGATTCCGGTGTCTCGTAATTGAGGAAAAAAGACTTGATACGCTGAAACTGGCGTATGGGTTCGATATGCTGTGTCTTCCCGGCCTTTCCTCCCAGCAGCATATATCTTTCTTCATCTAAGATCAGTGACTCCATCTTTGTGCCGGAAGGATGATAATCGATGATGTCAAAAACACCCTTTTTCTCTAACCGTCTGAGCGTGGCTGCCTCAACCCGTTTGTTATGAATGGCAATATCGAAAAAAAATCCGCCCGGTCTCGCTCCTGATACCTCTACCGAGCGTCCGGAATTGGATGGATTGAAAAACCAGGTCCCATTTGAAAAGTCTGCCCCCCATTGTTCGTGATGATGCCCTGAAAGAACAACGCTCACATCCGACTCGTCCACAAAGTCCCTGACCACAGGACTCCCTGAATGACCGTGGCCCGGTAAGACATCATGATAGCCGTAAGGGGGCTGGTGAAGAACGAGCATATGGGGACGCGATTCTCTCAGAAAACCAGGGAAAGCCGCGTCCTGTTTTTTATCATAGGGGACCTGAAGATGATCGGGCATTCCGGGCGTCATGACATCCGCTCCGCCCAGTCCGGCGACACGTAACCCATTCGATTCCATACATCTCAAGTGGAGGTCCCTGTGCCCGAGACTTGTTTGACCAAGATTCATATCGTAATTACCCGGCAGGACATATATTTCTTTCTCCGGATAACAACCAAAAATCCGTTCCAGACGGTCGTATGATTTCTGAAGATAGGCCTCAGCTTTTAGGGACAAGGCAGTGTATTCCTCAGCCTGAGTAAACTGGGGATGTCCCTTCCCTGATTTCAAGATCCTTTGGGCGGCACGATCCAGTGTCTCGTCCAGATTTTCCCTTGTGCGAAAACCTGCCATGGCCTGCTGCAATTCCATAAATCTCCAGGCTGTCGCGTATCTGAAAAAGGCACGGGACACAAGATCCCCGGTAACCAGATAAAGATCAGCCTCTGTTTGCTCGAGCAGTCTTTCCACCTGGGCAAATGCGTGATGGACATCGGCTATAAATATGACACGCATCTTATTTTCTCTCTCCTGAGAATTAACTCCTCAAAATGCCCTGTATCTGTATTCCAATTCGCAAACAGAGCCATAAGATATGTAAAGCATCCTGATGCAATCGATGGTTGTCTTTCTTCCTTTCACTCGAACCCCTGGCCCTGACCGATGAAAATTACTAAACTGTCAACAATCTATTATCATTATGGAGTTTAGCCTATTTTTTGAGTAATCACAACATCGCGACAGGGCGGGCACTGAATCCTCGATCCCTTGAGCCCTCTGGGATAAAGCCTATTCGATTGGAGACAAACCATTTATTTTGCCTTAAATAACTTCCACTAATAGTGAGATGATCCTCCTGTAATTATTCTTCAGAAGTGATAGGATAAACTGAGGGAACCGAAAATATCAGCGCGATCTTGTTGTTTGAATTCCCTTGTACGGAATATCTGTGTATAGCTGATTCGAAAACAATCCCATTGGACAGCAATTCCCGCCTGCAAGTCACCGACGAAATATCTTTTATCAACAGAGTGGCTGTCGGTGAAGGTATTCCCGTCGAGAAAAATATTCCGGAGTACTGCTTTTCCATCCAGGCCCGCAAAAAAATACCAACTGAAGCCTTTCCCGGGTCTGAAATAGGTGCTTCCTGGTAAGCTGGGACGTATCCGTGGCGGTCCAAAATCTTCATCAAGATGTGATCCGAGCCTGACTATGAAACCCCCTGCAGCATAAGTAAAAACCGTACCAATACATCCGCCAAAATGTGGAATTATATCCCATTCCAAGTCAAACACCTTGTCTGTTTGACCAAAACGCCGGGCCTGCTCATAGTACAATACGGCACCGAGTTCATTTTCTAATTGATTGTCCCATCCGCGTGGATCTTTCAGTCCCAAAAGTGAATGCCAGAAGGTTTGTACGTCCTCAGCAAATGAATACGGGCCCACAATGCCGATTTCCAGTTGAATTTTATCATAACGATTACTGCTTTGGTTGGCAACGATTCCAAAGCCCAGATAGAGCCAGCCAGCGTAGGGCCTGTCCTCTAATAATAATTGCCTGGCAGAGGTGTCCTCCGGTGTATAGATATTCTGCCCAATTGAAAGGCTGGCCCTTGCCTTCAGGGAATCACTTGAATTTTTCATTGCCCTTTTTGAGCTGAACCATGGCAATTTATCGGCTGCATCTGAAATCAATTTTATTGGTTTGCTCAGGGCCTCTATGCGTGTGCCATGAGTGAAATGCTTGTCCGTTCCGCCACCGAAAAAATCATTCTCAAACTGGATACTGATCAAGTAGTCTGAGTCATCAGCACATGATAAGCCTGCCCATATTGTTGAATATGCAATGATGATCAAGGTAAGTATGAGTAATCGTATGGAAAGCATCTGTAGAATCAGTAATCAGAGTCACATCTTGATTTGCGAATTAATCGATTTGTACTTCTAAATAGTGTTGTACGGTTTATTTTTCAAAAAAATCCATAACCTATTAATCTAAATATGTTTATTGGCTATTTTCACTGTTATCGACTTGAAATTTCATTGAGATATAATCGAAAGTTGTGTTTAAGAGTTTAGGTGGTGTATCCTTCGGGAGATTGTTAGCGCAATATCCCGAGCACTTTTAATAACTAAAAGAGAGGATACACACACCATGTCCAAAAATAACGTAATTGATTTTAAAAAGCCAGAGCCATTTGTTGATGACCCTATTACCAATGCCTTCTTTGGATACCGTTGGTGGGTCAATTTTCAATGCCTATGTCTATTGACATTAATACTCATCAGGGACCGGAAACAATGGCTCCAGTGGATCTTTTAGCCCGATCATCAACAGCTTGACAATTTATCAATCAATAGCATATAATATGCCATATCCGTTACAATAGCAGGAGGAAAAAATGGGCACAACAAAAACAGCGACGGCAAGGGCTTTACTCGACCCTGAAGTCAAGATACAGGCTGAAAACATTCTAAAGGAATTGGGTCTATCGGTTTCAAAATCATTTGAATTGTTTTACAGGCAGGTTATTGCCCAGCGTGGTTTACCTTTTGAACTTCAGGTTCCCAACGAAAAGACCATGAAAGCCATTGAGAACTCAAGGCAAGGCAGGGGAAAAAGGTTCAACACGCCACAAGAACTCTTTGACGATCTTGGAATCTGAAATTATGAGATCAATCAGACGTGACACACAGTTTAAAAGAGATGTTAAGCGTATAATTAAACGGGGTAAAGACACTGATAAGCTTAAAAAGATAATTCGTCTTTTGGTCAAGGCGGAAAAGCTTCCACTGGAAAACAAAGATCATCAACTAAAAGGAACCTTAAAGGATTGCCGGGAATGCCACATTGAACCTGATTGGCTTCTGATATACCGAATAGAAGGGAGTGAACTCTGCCTTGTTCGAACGGGAAGTCATTCGGATCTATTTGGCTGAGGGGAAAGAGAGGGCTACGCCACTGTAGTATCCTTTCTCAACTCCGTTTCGAACGAAGACTGGTCGGGGCGAGAGGATTTGAACCTCCGACACCCTGCTCCCAAAGCAGGTGCGCTACCAGACTGCGCCACGCCCCGATTTTCTTCTCTTATCTCTCTATCACATACAAAAAAGCTGAATCCTGATTTATCACTCCCCGAAACTCCCGCATTCCTATGCGGGATGCGCTACCAGACTGCGCCACGCCCCGAATAACAAGACAGGAAAAATCACTTGAATTTTAATTTATCTTATCCTGCCGGGCAAAATCAAGCCAAATTTGTCAAATAACCCCTTGACCCCCGGCTACCTTTTTTTTATAATTCCCCTTCAGTTGAACTTTTTGACTGCCACCCTACTGGGATGGTTATTCCCTATCTCATGTAAAGTGATACTGGAGGACTTAAATGGATCTTACAAGAAAACTCGGTACAGCGATCGTGTTTATCATCCCGACATTTGTCTTTTCAGGCCTCGTCTATAGCTGGTTCGATTCCCTTTCAAAAGTCGTGGCATGGCTGGCCGTTCTCGTAATATTTATCGTCATTGGAATTATTTACTCTAAAATCATCACTGGGAAATTCTCAAAAAACGCTCAGGAAATGTAGACCCAAAGCACTCTATTAAAAACAATACAGGGGATTGGACCTGATGAGTCCAATCCCCTGTATTTTATTGGTTTTCCGTTGTTGTCCGTCTAAGCAAGCCCGAGCGTAAACTTGAGAGACTTCAGGGTGTTTTTCATCAGCATCGTGATTGTCATGGGACCTACACCGCCCGGTACCGGTGTTATGGATCCGGCAATCTCCTTGGCCTCATCAAAGTCCACGTCTCCCTTCAAAATAGCTATCTTCTTGCCGGTCTTTTCGCTGATCTTTTCCCCGACCCGGTTGACACCCACATCAATGACGCACGCGCCCGGTTTGATCCATTCCGGTTTTACAAGACCGGGGACGCCCGCGGCCACAATCAGGATATCCGCGCGCTTGCAGTGAGCGGCCATATCTTTTGTTCGGGTGTGAATAATGGTCACCGTGGAATTGGCGCCATCCGCCTTCTGGAGCATCATATTGGCGATCGGTTTGCCAACAATATTGGAGCGTCCTACCACCACGACTTCGGCACCGCTTGTTTCAACACCGGCCCGGACAATCATTTCCTGGATACCGGCAGGGGTACATGGCGGAAATTGGACCTCGGCCCCGCCGATCATCAGACGGCCCACGTTGACAGGATGAAAACCATCTACGTCCTTGTCAGGATCAATCGCATTCAGGACTTTTTTCTCGTCAATCTGTTTTGGGAGAGGCAACTGCACCAGTATGCCGTGAATCGAATCATCTTTATTGTACTTGTCAATCAGGGCAAGCAGGTCTTCTGTTGAAATATCTTCCGACTGATTGTCCTGTATTTCCTTAAATCCCAGACGGTTGGCGGTCTTGACCTTGAGGGTGACATAGGAAATAGATGCAGGGTTTTCGCCCACTAAGATGGTTACCAGACCGGGCACCTTACCATGCTCCTCTTTTATCTTTTTGACTTCCTCTTCGATCTCACTGAGAATTTCTTCCCTGATTTCGGTTCCTTTGATGAGTTTTGCTGTCATTTCCAATCTCCTTTCCTGAATGTTTTAGATGTGTTATAAAAGCTTGAGAAGCTTGAGAAATAAATTACAAACTTAAAAAATATTTCAATAACACAGTTATTTTTCAATATCAAATGTTTTATCCTTTCGTTAGCCTGGCGAAACATTAAATTGATTTATTTTTCGTTAAATAGTAATTATTTTAGCTAAATCTGTCGTCTAACAGGCTCAAGGGTTGCCATGGATCAGGCAACCCTTTTTCGGGCTCCACAACAATCCGGGATCCCATGGCGAACCAGACCAGACAATACTGGCAGATTAATACGAAACTGATGGCCGAAGGCGTCAATAAGGCCGCCCAGTCTGCCAGGACCGAAAAAGACCTTAAAGCGGCCCTTGATCCCATTTTCAAGAAGGCATACGAACACATTGGCATAACCGCTGATATCGTTCAATATGAAAAAAGCACGGTCCTCAAGGCCCGGATGGATGCCGTGTATGGGTATTTGATCATTGAGTACAAAAGACCCGGAAAACTGAAGTCATCAAGGGATATAAAACAGGCCGAACTCCAGTTGCAAAAACACCTGACCGAAGAATCCCTTTCCCATAAGCCCAATGATGAAAGGTTTCTCGAAAAGGCAGTGGGCGTGGCCATTGACGGACATAAGTTATTTTTCGTGCGCTATTCCGGGACCCAGCCTTTCATCTCCAACCCCATACCCATTGAAGAAGCACAGAAGAAGTTATCTCCTCCAAAACCAGTGGTTGAAGGGTTTTGTCGATTAGGACCCTATGAAATCAAAGAGGACAGTCTGGCCAACCTGCTTATTTTTGTGAGGTCAGTTGCCAGGCTGCCACTAACGGCAGACAACTTGGCCCGGGTTTTTGGCCCCCATAATCTTTTAGCACGGCAGGCAGTCTTGGAGATCTATTTTGCGGCCATGCGATCACAGAGATTCAGCAAGAGTTCCGGGACCAAGACGTTTTACAGGGAATGGGACCGGATATTTGGCGTTGTTTACGGCGAAAACCTGAAAAAAGTCGAAAAAAAGGCAACAGAAACCGCCGGTATTTATGGAATGCCCGGTGGCGTTCGGCTGAAACAACTCCTTTTTTCCATACATACATACTATGCCTTTATTATGAAGATTATTGCGATCGAACTCCTGGCCCTTCAAAAAGATCAGGCCGTCATTTCCTTTGTAAAGGACCTTGGTAACCTCGATGATGATCAACTGAAAAACCGGCTTGCCCGTCTGGAAAGCGGCCTGGATTTTAATGACAGGGGTGTTACCAATTTTTTAGAGGCAAATTTTTTTCAATGGTACCTCGATGCCTGGTCACCCGCCTTGGCCAATGTCTTTCGCAACATTGCCCGTTCAATGGCCGAATTCGAACCGACCACACCCATCCTGAAGCCTGAATGGACCTTGGATCTTCTGAAAAAGCTTTATGAACTCATGATTCCCAAAAGACTGAGACATGATTTAGCGGAATATCACACGCCCGATTGGTTGGCCCGGCACCTCATTCAAAAGAGCGGATATAGAGGTGACACTTCAACCCGTTTTCTGGATCCCTCATGTGGCTCCGGCACATTCTTGATACAGGCCATACAAATGGTCAAAGACAAAATGATTTCTAAAAAAAACGTAGAAATGGGCAAGGTAGGACAGGAAATCTTAAACAATATCGTTGGTTTTGATCTGAACCCATTAGCCGTCTTAGCGGCAAGGACCAATTATCTTATCGCATTTTCACCTTTTATCCCCTATGTGCGACCCATCTCCATCCCTGTCTTTCTGTGTGACCCCGTCCTGACGCCGACCACCTATGTAAGAAGCGGCGAATTGAACATGAATGAGGTGGTCTTTGCCACAACCAAGACCGACTACACTTTTCCCTTGAGTATGCTAAATAAAGAAAAGATGGATCGCTTTACCGACCTGGTTGATCTGGCAATCCAGGCCAAGTATGACACACTGGGATTCTCAAACCTTTTAAAAAAAATGATGTCCGCACCCGAAAAGGATCACGACCTCCTGGTCAAGGTTTTTGATCAGATAGCAGAGCTTGAGCGCAAGGGAGAAAACGGGATCTGGGCCCGATACATCAAGAACGCTTTTGCACCGGTCTATATGGGAAAATTTGATTATGTCCTGGGTAATCCCCCCTGGATTCGTTGGGGGAACCTGCCCGGTCATTACCGGAAAAGGACCCTTGATCTCTGGAAAAGCTATGGCCTTTTTTCTCATACAGGCCATGAAACCGGATCAGGTGGTGGTGAAAAAAATTTTTCCATGCTTTTTACATATGCCTGCACGGACTATTTTCTGGATAAAAGCGGAGTATCGGGATTCGTCATTACTATTGAGGCATTTAAGTCCAAAGGCGCGGGAGAGGGATTCAGGGGCTTTGAACTGGCAGATGAAAAGATACCGCTAAAGATGCTCTCGATGGAAGACATGGTGGACCTCAAGCCCTTTCAGGCGGCAAACAAGACATCTATTTTCACGATGAAAAAGGGAGAAATGACATCCTATCCCGTTCCGGTCATCCAGTGGAAAAGAAAACCGGGCCTGGGATCCATACCCATGGAATGGGACCTCGATCATGTTAAGGACGGCACCACCCGTCAGGACCTTGATGCTATTCCCGTTGATCCTAAAAAGAGCAGTTCACCCTGGAATTGGAGAGGCTGAAGAAGCTCCCCGCAGCAAGCTGCGGAGTATAAAAGCGTTATTGCGCCGAAGCCAACCCGCCTTCGCTCTAAAGAGCTTCGGCGCGGTTAGCAACGCCATTGGGGATTTACACCGCTTTTAATTATTGTGCTATTACATAGAAACCTTAGTGCAAAAATCATGGAATATAAAATCTTAGAAAGGGGTGCCTCTGAGTACCCGCAAAAACTGATCACAAGGCTGAACCGGGATGCGCCCGAGCGGATCTATTATCATGGACCCCCTGAACTCCTGGACAGATTCACCATGGGCGTCATTTCCGCGGATTCCATAACCGGGCTCGGTCTAATGACCACAAACCAGCTTCTGTTCACCATCAGGGGATATGACGTGAACTACATTGGCAGCGCGTTTTCAGTCATGGAGACTGAGATATTCAGGTTGGGGCTTTGGAGGTCCAATCAGGATATAACCCTTTTCAGTTCCAAGGGCCTGGAAAAAGAAAGTTTTGAATCCTACCTCAAAACAAGGTTTTATCCGCCCATGCATGAATTTCCGGAAAGGGATGAATACTTTCGAAGGGCCGAGCAAAATGAATTATTGATGCTTTCGATCGTTGACCCTGATATTACCAGGATGACCCGAAAAAACATTATTCAAAGAAACTACATAGCCTGCATGCTCAGTGACGTGGTCTTTATTCCTTTTGCCGAAAAAGGGACCAAAACACTTACCTTAGCCAAACGGCTGGTTTCCACGGACGTGCCTCTTTTTACGACCGATTGTGAGGAAAACAAAGAGCTTCACAACCTGGGCATTCCCGGACTTACCCGAGAAAGTGTCGGGGAATTTCTGGAAAAGTCAGGCGCGCAACTATCTGATCCGGACAAAGAAAGACCGAAAAGGATCGACTCTCCCCCCTCCCCTGCCGATCAGGAGAGCGCCCTTGAACCGCCCATGATCCAGATGAATCTATGGGAGAGTTAGGTTTTTCGATCTGGGAAGGAGTTTTATTTTGAACTAAAAAACCTGCTCTTTTGGGCCAGTCTCAGATCCCGCTGTGCGCGGGTCAGAGTTCTTCGGCTGTGCCTTGGAGTTTTCTGTCTTAAATAACAAATCCCAAGCACCAAATTGCAAATAAATCTCAAATTACAAATTCCAAACCGATGCAAAACGATTGTTTTTTTGTTTGGGATTTTGAATTTCGGTCATTGTTATTTGTTTGTTTTTTGGGATTTGTTATTTGGGATTTAATTAAGTCAATAGACTTTCAATAGAACAAATCCACTATGGGAAGAACCAAAGCTTGGTCATCTGTGCCAGAATTCTTTACTCTGGAGGAATATCATGAACACAAATCTCATTTACATAACAACAGGCAGTATGGATGAGGCCAAGACGATTGGCAAAGAGCTTGTCTCAAGCAGATTGGCCGCATGCGTCAACATCATTGACAACATGAACTCCATGTATTGGTGGGATGGGAAAATCCAGGATGACAGGGAAGTGATCCTCATTGCCAAGACCAAGGAGTCACTTGTTCCGGAACTGATCGAAAAGGTCAAATCAATCCACAGCTATGACTGTCCTTGTATCGTGAGCCTGCCGATTTTGGATGGGAACAAGGCATTTTTAGAGTGGATTGTGGATGAAACCAGGTAGGGCCCGCCCTACTTTTTTGCCAATTTCTTAACCACAAAAAAGAGGATCACCGCGGCTAACAAAATGAAAATGGCCACATTATAGCGGACCATAATGTAGGCCATCCTGTCCTTCACGGTTTCCCAGTTGCTGCCCAGCATATAGCCGACCGCAATCCATATAAGATTCCATACACCGCAACTTATAAGGGCCAATATGGCGACCCGGAAAGTCCTCAGTCTTGATATCCCGCCGGATATCGATATGACAGAACGGATTCCCGGAAAAAACCTGTTCAGCAGAATGAGCAGGTAGCCGTATTTCCGGAACCAATCTTCTGCCCGCATTATGTCCCGGGCCTTGAAAAACCACAAATCCTTTTCCACAAAGAATCGCCTGCCTAAAAGCCCGCCGACCCAGAAGAGAAACATAAAGCCAAGAAGGCTCCCGAGTGTGGTGGAGAGATAAACCCCGATAAAGTGCAGTCTCTCCGTACCCACTAAAAAGGCCCCGAATGCGGTTATGGTGTCACCCGGGATGGGCGGAAAGACATTCTCAACAAACGCGCTCAGACCTAATAAGAAATAGATGAGAAAATCCGGAAGTGAATCGAGCACATCGAGGAAGCGGTCCAGATATGACAACAGTTCTATCTCCTTAGGAAGTTTTGAACGATTTCATGCATGTTCTCAATAAGTGCATGTGACCTAAAGGATAAGCGTTCACATGTTCGGCCCTTACCGACGGGTCTCAGGGGGTTTTTGTTAGAACAGCAAACGGTTTCTCGATTATTAAGTTTTGTAAGACAAAAAACAAGGACTCTTTTTGCCTTGACTGAAATGATACCTTCTGTTAACAGAATCTCTGTTGCAATTAGCTTGAAAAAATTAAAGAAAGAGAAACCAAATGGCAAAGAAGAAAAGCACTCGGAAAGAACTCCTTAAGAAAGAAGATGAATTCCTGACAATTTCAGCCCGGGCGATCAACTATTTTAACGCTCACCTCAACCAGTTTAAATTCATCGGCGTTGTTGTGGTTGTCATTATCGTTGCCTACATCGCGGTCCACTTCTATATGCGCTCCATAAACAAAAAGGGCCAGAATGCATATAATGATGCCTACTATACCCTAACCCAGAAAACGGGGCCCGATCTGGACCCGGAAACTCTAAAGAAATCAGAAGAGCTGTTTCAAAAGCTGCGAGACGAATACGGCATGTCTAAGGCGGCCCGATTGGCCCTTCCTCAAACCGCCTTTATGAAATTCGTTGGAAAAAAATACGACGAAGCCATTGCCCTGTACAGGGAATTCCTTGATGAGATATCAGGAAATACTGAATATGAATCACTGACCCGCCTGGCCTTAGCAGCCTGCTTTGAGGCAAAGGGAGACCTGAATGCGGCCATGGAAACCCTGAATTTTATCCTTAAGCAGCCTGAAAATTCCTTCAAAGAATCAGCCATGCTGAGCATTGCGCGCCTTTACAGGCTTGACCACAAAGATGAAAAATCAAAAGAAATCCTAAAAGAATTTGTTGAAAAATACCCAACTTCCCCATTTCTCCCAATGGCCAAGGCCCGCCTGTAATTTTTTGATTATACAGAGCAAAGCCCTTTTCACTTGACAGTCCGGAAACTATTTTTTACAGTTACTTTGTAGCTAAAATATAGCTTTTTGTAGTTCAGCAAATGTCCATTTTCCCTAATCAGATTTTCGGAAAAACGCATAGGAGGCTGTCGGAGAATGGCTTCGTAGCGAGATCGAGCGAAAGTTTTGAGGGCGAGTCGACAAGGCCAAAACGGCCGTAGGCGTAGCAGTCGCCTACGTTGAGGACGTTTTGGGCTTGACAACGCAGCCATCATAATTTGCAGCCGATCACAGTAGAAGTCTATTCTCGGAGAGCCTCATAGGTCTTTGGCAGACAAAAACCTGTTTTATTTTAGGAGTATCGCCATGATTATCACGGAGATTTTGTCCAGAAATGCAAGGGTTTACAGTGACGAGACAGCCCTGATCGAAAGGGAGCCTGCAAAGGACAAAAGAACTGCCATCACATGGAAAAAATTTGACGACATGGCCAACAGGTTTGCCAATGCCCTTATCGCAAAAGGGGTAAAGAAGGGGGACAAGGTCATTCACCTGATGATGAACTGCCTTGAATGGCTTCCCGCCTATTTCGGTATTCTGAGGACCGGAGCCTGGGCCGTTCCCCTCAATTTCCGTTTCACGGCTGATGACATCCGGTATTGCGCTGAAATCGCCGAGGCAAAGGCCATGATCTTTGGCGAGGAGTTCGTGGATCGGGTCAATGCCATCAAGGAAGACCTTTCAAGCATCAAGGACTTTGTGTTCGTGGGACCTGCCGATAGTAAACCGGATTACGCGGAGCCCTTTGAGACATTTTTGAAGACAGGTTCATCCGGGGATCCGGATATTCCCATAAATCTCATGGACGAAGCGGCCCTCTATTTTACCTCCGGCACAACCGGTACCCCAAAGCCGATACTTTTGACTCACAGGAACCTGGAATTTTCGTGTATAGTTGAAAATCGGCACCATAACCAGACCCATGAAGATAATTTCCTCTGCATTCCCCCCCTTTACCACACCGGAGCCAAGATGCACTGGTTTGGAAATTTTATGGTTGGTGCCAAGGCCGTGATACTGAAGGGTGTCAAACCGGAATGGATCCTTGAAGCGGTCTCCGAAGAAAAAGCAACTATTGTCTGGCTCCTGGTGCCATGGGCACAGGACATCCTGATTGCCATTGAAAGGGGTGACGTGAAGTTGGAGGATTATCAGCTTGACCAGTGGCGTTTGATGCATATCGGTGCCCAGCCGGTGCCGCCCAGCCTCATTAAAAACTGGAAAAAGGTCTTTCCCGATCATGACTATGATACCAATTACGGGTTGAGCGAAACCACGGGTCCCGGCTGCGTCCATTTAGGGATTGAAAATATCCACAAGGTGGGCGCCATAGGCGTTCCCGGCTTTGATTGGGAATGCAAGATCGTCGACGCGGACCTAAATGAGGTATCCAAAGGTGAGCCCGGCGAACTCATGGTCAAGGGACCTTGCGTTATGCGGGAATATTACAAAAATCCTGAGGCTACTAAGGATACAATCATCGGCGGCTGGCTCCTTACGGGCGATATGGCCAGGTTCGATGAAGACGGGTTTATCTGGCTTGTTGACCGTAAAAAGGATGTGATCATCTCCGGTGGAGAAAACATCTTTCCTGTGGAAATAGAGGATTTCCTCATGGAAAACCGGAAAATACAGGACGCCGCGGTCATTGGTATTCCTAATGAACGATTAGGCGAAATCGTCACCGCCATTATCAAGGTCAAACCGGGAGATGAAATGACAGAAGAAGAGTTTTTTAAATTCTGTGAAGGTCTCCCGAGATACAAGAGACCCCGCAAAGTCTACTTTGGTGATGTTCCACGGAACCCCACGGGTAAGATCGAAAAACCCAAACTCAGGAAGAAATTTGCCGGCATGACCGAAAGTTTCAAGATATAAAATAGTTTCACCAAATCTCTAACATGAAAAATTTGGAGGAAAAAATGCATAAATTATTGACAGATTCACCTGGAGAAAAGATGCTCCTTTTGGGTAATGAGGCCATTGCCCGTGGTGCCCTTGAAGCAGGCGTAGCCTTTGCCACCTGCTATCCCGGCACGCCTTCTTCCGAGATTCCGGAAAATTTTTTCAAAATCAGCCAGGAGTCCGACCTGTACTTTGAGTACTCAACTAATGAGAAGGTTGCCCTCGAGGTAGGTGCCGGCTCGGCCATAGCGGGTCTAAGGACCATGGTGACCATGAAACACGTGGGGCTCAACGTAGCGGCAGATCCCTTGATGACATTGGCCTATACCGGTATAAAGGGTGGCATGGTCATCATCAATGCCGACGACCCCTTCCTCTTCTCCAGCCAGAACGAACAGGACAACAGGTATTATGCGAGATTGTCAAGCCTGCCCATGCTTGAACCTACCAATGTCCAGGAAATGAAGGACATGACCATTGCCGCGTTTGATCTGTCAGAGGAACTGGGACTCCCGGTTATCATAAGAACCACCACCCGATTGAATCACATCAGGGGGGATGTCTTGCTCGGCGAATTGAAACCGGTAAAGACCAAAGATACCTTTGAGAAAAAACCCTTTCACTGGGTATGCGTACCGGCGGTCTCCCGAAATCTGCACAAACTTCTATTGGAGAGATATGATAAGTCAGCGGAAAAATCCGATAATCTGTCCTATAACCAGATTATCGGGGAGGGAAAATGGGGACTTGTGACCAATGGCGTCAGTTTTAATTATGTGAGAGATGCTGTTTCCGATCTCGGGATATCGGACAAGGTGAGCATCCTCAAATTAGGATTCTCATGGCCCATGCCCAAAGACCTCTGCGTCAAGTTCCTTAAACAGGTAGAAAAGGTCCTGGTAGTGGAAGAATTGGAACCTGTTAATGAAACGGATCTAAAGGCCATTGCCCAGGAAGAAGGAATCGATATATCAATTCGCGGAAAGGGAATAGCCGGTCTTTCCCGTCTATTCGAGTATGACCCTGGCATGGTCAGGAAAGCTGTTGCACAATACTTTGAGATGGATTACAAGGCGCCTGAAACCGTTGATACTTCAGATACGCCGGAACTCCCGGGAAGACCGCCCAACCTCTGCGCAGGGTGCCCCCACAGGGCTACCTACTACTGCGTCAAACAGGTCTATGGCCCGGACGCCATCTATCCGACGGATATCGGTTGTTACACATTAGGTCTCCTGCCGCCCATATCCATGGCCGACTTTGTCATCTGCATGGGTTCTTCTGTGAGCTCCGGGTGCGGTTTTTCCAAGGCCACGGATCAAAAGGTGGTATCATTTATCGGCGATTCCACCTTTTTTCATTCCGGCATCACGGGCCTCGTCAATGCGGTCCACAATAACCACAAGTTCACACTCGTAATCCTGGACAACGGGACCACCGCCATGACAGGACATCAACCCCACCCGGGGGTGGATACGGATCCCATGGGAGTTGACCTGACGCGGATATCCATTGAAAACCTGGTCAGAGGTCTCGGTGTAAAGGACATTCACATAGTCAAGCCTTTCAAATTGAAAAAAACCATAGAAGCGGTCAAGGCATCAATGGAGTATGACGGGCTGTCTGTCATCATTTCACAAGAGATGTGCCCGCTTTTTGCAAAGGCAACAGGCCAGTTCAAAAAGTCAAAGCCCTTTCATGTGAATCACAACAAGTGCAAAAACCATCGGGACTGTATCAACCTCCTGGCCTGTCCTGCCATGTATCTGGATGGCGAGCAGGTTGAAATCGACAAAAATCTCTGCATAGGTTGCTCCGTATGCGCCCAGGTATGTCCAGAAAATGCGATTCTGCCTTTGAAAGAATAACGATTTTGCAAAGTACAATATCATAGGGTCGGCCACTGCGCCGATCATATTGAAAAGCTTCACCGTAATAATCAGTCCATAAAATGGGGGAACAGACATGGAAACAAAGAGATTGGTATTTATCGGCGTGGGTGGCCAGGGTAACCTTCTTGCCTCACGCTTAGTGGGAGAGGCAGCTATGTCCATGGGTATACCCGCTGTGGTAAGCGAGATACACGGCATGGCCCAGAGGGGTGGCATTGTGGAATCTGCCGTTTTATTGGGAGACGTGACCAGTCCCATTGTATCAACCGCCGAAGCCGACGTACTCATAGGATTTGAACCTCTTGAGACCTTGCGGGCCATGGGCAAGTGCAACAAAGACACGGTCGTCATTACCAATACCCATCCCCTCCCGCCGTTTACTGTTTCAGTAGGCCAGGGCACCTATCCACAGGTGGATGAGAGTCTGGACCTGATTAAGAAAAAGGCGAAAAAGCTCATCGCACTTGACGGGATTGCAATAGCAGAAGAGGTCGGCAATCCCCTAGCCCTGAACATGGTGATGCTGGGTGCTTTAATTGGATCGGGTACAATTCCCATTGGTGCGGAAGACATGAAAAAGGTCCTCTCCACTTCTACAAAAAAGGCCTTTTTGGAATCCAACCTCAAGGCATTTGATCTGGGCATGGAAAAAGCGCAGTAGTTTGGAATCCGGTTCTTGGTATTTAGGATTTCCAGTACTCCGTGAACCGATACGTTGTTGTTTCATGCTCTACTTAAGGGAGGGATCGTTTACGAATGATCCCTTCTTTTTTGTTTCCATTTAAAGAACACATGGATAATTGTCATGCACCGGATTGTCCTGATTTCCACGCCATGGCCCCTGTTTAACCGTCCTTCCGTTCAATTAGGCACACTAAAGGCATTTGTAAAACAAAAAATGCCGGGTCTGCAGGTTGATACGCGTCACGCATATCTGAGTATTGCCGAAGTTCTTGGATATAATCTCTACGAAGAGATCTCGGAGCGGACCTGGCTTGCCGAATCCCTTTACGCGGGCCTTTTATACCCGGATCGCGCGTCAACCATTTCGAAGTTCTGGAAAAAAAAATCTTCCGGCTTGCCTTTGGCCCACAAACAAGATTTTGGTAAACTCCTCCTGAAACTTGAACAGTCATCAGCACAGATCCTTGATTCTGAAGCCTGGCAAAAAAACCTCTTAACCGGATTTTCCATCTGCCTGGGCCAGTTAACCAGTTCCCTCTACTTTATCAATGAAATAAAAAAACGGGCCCCCGATTTAAAGATTGTTGTTGGCGGATCGGCCTGCGCGGGGACTCTCGGAGAAAGCCTTATCCGGACATTCCCGGGAATCGACTTTCTCATTAGCGGTGAAGGTGAACTGCCCCTTGTTCATTTGATAAAATCACTCACAATCAGTCAAAACGATTCCCACATGGTTCCGATTCCCGGTCTTATTTCACGACATGGGGATTTATTGGATCAAGGGATTTCCCAGGTGTCCGATCTCGATGGACTGCCTGTTCCCGAATATGATGACTATTTTGACCAGGTCAAGACCTTAGGACAGGGCAAGGCATTTCTTCCTAAAATTCCCATGGAGATTTCCCGCGGCTGCTGGTGGCGTAAAAAAATTGGAACCGATAGCATTTCCGGCTGCGCTTTCTGCAACCTCAACCTCCAGTGGCAGGGCTATCGAGCCAAGACCCATGACAAAACAATCAAAGAGTTGGAAGCACTCACGGCTCGATACCAGCTCCTGTCCGTATCCTTTATGGATAACCTGTTGCCTGCAAAAGGTCTTGAACAATTGTTCGGGCGCATTCAGGAGATGGAAAAAGATCTCCGCCTTTTTTGCGAAATCCGCGCCACCACGCCGCGCAAGGTACTGGAGGCCATGGGCGCAGCGGGAATGCGTGAAGTCCAGGTAGGCATTGAGTCTTTGAGCACCAGCCTTCTCAAAAAGCTCAATAAGGGCACGACCGCGATTGATAACATAGAGATCATGAAAAATTGTGAGACGCCCGGTCTGCCGCATTTGACCGGCAATCTGATACTGACCTTTCCCTCAAGCGATGAGCAGGACGTTAAAGAGACCTTGACAAACCTGAATTTCATTTTACCGTTCCGGCCCCTGAAAGGTATTCCCTTCTGGCTCGGTTATGGCAGTTCGGTCTGGCAGATGCCCAATGCCTATGGAATAAAAAGGGTCCGAAACCACCCCTTTTACGCGCACCTTTTTCCGCCGGTCGTTCTGAGGGGTCTCAGGCTCATGATTCAAGGATACCAGGGCCGAGTAAGATATCAAAATCGTCTTTGGAGGCCGGTAAAGGAAAAGATCGATAAATGGAATAAAAGCTATTCCGAACTCCACAAAGGCCCTGGTTGCGATCCGATTCTTTCCTTTCAGGATGGCCGTGATTTTATGATTATCCGTGAGCGTCGCCCCGGCAACTTTGACATGACACACAGGCTTAAAGGGACTTCAAGAAAGATCTACCTGTTCTGCCGGACACAGCAATCCATATCGCAGATTCTGTCCCAGTTCCCCGGTTTTGGAGAGGAAAAAGTGATACCTTTTTTGCGTATGATGGTGGAAAAACACCTGATGTTCAATGAAGGGGAGCGGTATCTGAACCTGGCGGTTCCAGTAAAAGGCATTTCCGACAGGACAACAGGATAAACATGATATAGTTATTGATATGGCCGCAAAAAGGCACAAAAAACGCAAAAATAAAAAATGCCTCTTAGTAACATCAGGTAGTTATAAGCATTAAAGATTCGACGTCTGAATTTTTATGAATAATTATTGATGCCCTCGGAAAAGCTCCCAAAGTTCGTCACTCCGGCGAAAGCCGGAGTCCAGAACCTATTTGAAAGACTGGATTCCGGCTTGGCCGTCATCCCGGACCCCGATCCGGGACGGAATGACGCCAAAGGGGAATAGTTGCGGCGTGGTTATCAAGGGACAGGGATTTCAAAAGGTTTAAAAAAATCATGTCAATCCTGTTAATCGCGTCAAAAGACTCAGTTTTTCTGGTAAATCGCCAGAATCCCCTCCATTGGACTGATATGTTTCAGCAGGCGAAACCCCTTATAGATGGGCATAATCTTATCCAGACCATAGACTATGAAGACCGATCCCCTTTTGGCCTTCCTTTCAATCAGCTCGGCAAATTCCTCGTGCATCACAAGATATGTATAGAAAAGATCAAAACCTTCAAATCGCACTCCTGTTTCCCTTTTGATTGTCTGATGAATCCTCTCGTCCATGGCATCTCCGTGAAAGATAGAGATGTTTTCCGGGGGCAGTGAAAGCCCTTCCTGTTTCAGGACTTCCTCACACTGTAATTTTAGCGGACCATACTCATCGAATGTCCATTCATCTAATTCTATTCCCACAGACATCCTGACCAGATAGCTCAAGAAAACATTAACCCTGCCGTCAGCGCAGCCCATATCCAGAAACATGGTTTCATTTGGGATGATTATTTTTTCATCCAACAGGCGATCCAGACAGGCAAACATAGTCATCATGTCCGTGGATCTCCTGAAACCCAGGGGACCCACGTCACCCACCTTGCGCTGATCATAAAACTTTGCTACCCTGAGCAGGGTCTTTTTCAGTTGTTCATTCAGTTCCATCTAATCTTCTCATCGCTTCCCGGCACAATTGTACCGCCCAAAGGGATAGTGAACAGGTTATGTTTTGGTTCAATATCGCGAATTCATGTGCCGCGCAATCATTTATTTTTCCAACACACAAAAATCGATGGCCTCGTAAAAAGTATCGATTTGTTGTCATTTCGAGCCCCGTCCCCGGGACAGGGATAAACTCCGCGAGAAATTTTTCAGGGATAACTATTGGGCTGATTTATTGACATAGAAGCCAAGTTTCCCTATACTCCTTTATCTAAAAGAAAAACTTCTATCACTTTTAACTCTTACCTGCCTCCTAAAGTTTAACAGGCGAAACACTTCAACGGCAATCCAATAAACAGGATGACTTTAAAACAATAAAAGGGAGAGCAAAGATGAAAAAAGGAAATTTGCTTATTTTAATGGCTGTCTTTGTATTTTGCTCCATAGCGTTTATTCCTGTCGCGCAAGCAGAGAGGGGTGTTATCGACACTGAGATTCGTATAGGCCAATGGGGTCCCCAGACCGGCCCCGCAGCCCTTTGGGGAGCGGTTGCCAGGGGAACAGACCTCTATTTTAGAATGATCAATGAAGAGGGCGGAATTCACGGCAGGAAGATAAAATACTTCTCAAGGGATAATGCCTATCAACCACCAAGAACAAAGGCCATTGTAAAAGAACTCGTAGAAGACAAGGAAGTATTCGCCTTTGTTGGAGGCATTGGGACCGCCAGCAATATGGCAGTCAAAAAATATCTTAATAATAAAAGGGTACCATGGGTATGTCCTGTGGGCGGCTCCACAAGCTGGGCCTTTCCCCCCACAAAATATCGTTTTGGGTTTTATCCGCTCTATTGTGAAGAAGCCGCCATCCTGATAGATTACGCTGTTAACAAATTGGGCAAAAAAAGAATCGCCTTCTTCTACCAAAATGACGATTACGGCAAGGGAGGTCTTTACGGGGCGGAGCTTGCCCTTGAAAAATATGGCATGAAATTGGCCGCAGCAGTACCCGTGGAGCCTTTGGATACGGACCTCGGTTCCCATTGCATAAAACTAAAAGAAGCAAAAGCCGATTGTGTCCTCATGTGGGTGCTTCCAAAGCATGGAGCCATTATGCTGATAACTGCCGAAAAAATGGGTTACAAGCCCCAGTGGATGACCTCAAGCACCTTGAGCGATACCCGGATTATGTACAAAATCACAAAAGGTCTTTACGAGGGAGTTATATTTACAATCTTTGCGGAACTTCCTGACTCCGTTCATCCTCTTATGAAAAAATACAAGCAGGCTCAGGAAAAACTCGCACCTAAAGAAAGATGGGGAATTTTTTATTACGCCGGAATAGTCTTTGCTGAACCAATGATAGAGGCATTCAAAAAATGCGGCCGTGACCTCACGGCAGACAACTTCGTCAATTCAATGGAGACACTGAGGGAATTTCAGGG
>DAOUXC010000048.1 GCA_030666795.1 Desulfobacteraceae bacterium | reverse complement strand
CCTGCCCGGCCGGGACACATACCCCACCCCCTACCCCGAAAGGGCGGCCATTAAGGGCTTAAAGGGCGGCTTTTTTGGGGAGGGAAAGGATAAATATGATATCATTGCCCGGCTCCCCGCCCGCGACCGCCACTCCGTGGAAAGCCTCAAGAGACTCACGGTCTCCGGCCCGAACGGGGAGCCGATTCCCCTTACGAGCCTGGCGCAGGTTTCCTTAACAAGCGGGCTCGGGGCCATTATGAGATTAGATCAGAAAAGGGTGGTCACCATATCGGGTGATGTGTCCGGTCGCCTGGCAAATGACATTATAAGAGATATCGACACCCTCTTAGCCAGTGGTTTTGACTGGCCCCGAGGTTACACATACAGGTTCACAGGGGAACAGGAAGAACAGGATAAATCCCAAGCCTTTTTGAGCAAGGCGTTTATTGCAACCCTTTTTATCATCTTCCTCATCCTTATCACCCAGTTCAACTCCTTCGTAACACCCTTTATTATACTTACGTCGGTCCTGCTCTCCCTGATCGGGGTCTTTTTCGGCCTCCTCGTAACCGGCACCGCCTTCGGGGTCATCATGACCGGGATAGGTGTAATCAGTCTGGCCGGTGTTGTGGTCAACAATGCCATTGTCCTGATCGACTACTATCACCAGCTCATGCAAAAGGGGCTTTCTTCCCGTGATGCCCTGGAACGGGCGGGCCTGGTAAGGTTCAGACCGGTCATGCTGACGGCCATCACCACCGTTCTGGGTCTCCTTCCCATGGCAACCGGCGTCAGCTTTGACTTTCGAAAGTTGGCCTGGGACATTGGCGGCGAGTCATCCCAGTGGTGGGGACCCATGGCCGTTGCCGTTATTTTCGGTCTCCTCGTAGCCACCCTGCTCACATTAGTGGTTGTACCGGTCCTCTGCTCCTTTGCCCACAGCCTGCAAAATCGAATGAATAGGAACACATGAGTAAAGCCACAATACAAATCAATGTCAGCGGATATATAAGCGAGGTTGTCTGCGGACAGATTCCCGTACCCGCAAAAGAATCATTTACGACCCATATCCTGGAAAAAAGAAACGAGGAGAAAATCCCGGCGTGGCTCAAAAAGCGCAACCCTTCCTATGTCAGATCTGAAGACATAAAACAAAACTGGTACTTTGAAAACGACTTGATGAACGACATCATGAAAGACGCAGGTTTTGTCTGGAACACATACAGGCAAATAAATGACCTCTGCCATTGGCTTGGATTCGGCAGCGGAAAAGGAGACATCGGCCTGTTTGAAATATCAGTGCTCATGGGGGACGAGCCTTTGATTGAGTTTGTTCCGTTCGTGCCCTTTATCGAGACAAAGCAAAGGTTTGCGCAAATCAAAGACATCAAGGTAACCCGGCTTGACCTTGAACCTCTTCCCCTTGCAAGCGAAGGACATGTTGCCATAAGCGCCGGTTCATGGGCAAAGGGGACCATGGTCTTTCGTGCTGACATGGACAACGGATTTGATGAAGACGGCCTGGAACTCTTAGTTGCAGACCTGACAAATCTCGGAATCGGAGAAGATCACTTTGTTGCCGGGCTGAGATACGCCGGAAAGGACCTGGTGGGAGAGACCGTAAGAGAGACCGACAAAGAAATGTACCAGGTCTCATGGTATTCCCATAAAAAGGGCAGGTGGCTTGATATGTATGAGTCCGGATGATTGATCTTTCAAAAAAGCCCCCATTTCAGTCAGCATTTATTGAAGAAGCGAATGCGGTTCTTCCTTTTACACTACCGCAGTAATCTAAACAAAATATTTTTGGAGGTATCATCGTTATCAAAGGTATATGTTCAGGTTGAATATTCAGCTCTACAATTTCAACTTTTTTTGCTCCGAAAATGATCTGATACATTTACCAATTTCATTACCTATATGGCCAGTCAGTATTTTATGCCGGTATTTCGGGACCCAAACGGTAGGATATTGGCAATGCCATATTTTATGTGAAAGGTTTCTAAATCGGCTCATTGTTTTCTCCTTACACTGTGATTTTTGGGACGACTCAGTGTCTTGGGTTATTGGGATAGGGACGCCCATCGCTGAGCGCCCCTCCCACATCACCGGATATACGGGTCACGTATCCGGCGATCCCCGCTTCCCTGAAGCTACGACTGGACAAGTCGGCTGGCAAAGCAGAAGGAGGTCCGGGTAGGAACAAACCAAAAGATATGAAATGAGCCCTTGGAAAGGGAACGCCACACATTTAAGTTTACTCATTCGCCAGGAACCTTTCTGGGAGCACCCGAATGGAAAAGCATTGGAATGAGATATCCCGCATTTTTTTAGTTCACGAATGCGGGTTCTATAATTTTTCCAATGTTTCCATACAATAGCGCTCAATCTCCCGATGATCCAGTAGTTGATTGACTTAAAGTCTGTAGCGACACCCGTCTTGCCGATGTAGTTCCACCAGCCTTTCAAATATTAGTTAAGCTGGTAGGTTACCTGTTCAAGGCTTCTGCCATAGCTTCTGCCGGTCAACTCCCGCAACCGCTGTTTCATTCGCTTTATTGACTTGGAATGGATACGGATACACGGATTGTCCCTTCGGCTGGTGAAGCTGAACCCCAGATAGGGTCGCCACCACGGGTGGCCGACGGAGCTTTTAGTTTCGGTCACCTTGAGCCGCAGTTTATTGGTAATATAGCGGGATATACCTTTCATCACCCGCTCTGCAGCCCGTTTGCTGCGGACATAAACGGCCCCCATTCATTGCCCGGCTATCTTTAACACTTATAACTCAAGCTGATGCTTATATGACCGCACCTTTGCTCACCCGGGTTTTTCCTGCCGGATAAGGTTTCTATTTCACCATAATGCGTCTTACATTAACTGCCGGCCACGTGTATATAAGAACAAGCGGGTCACTCCCCGTATTCTTAACCCCATGACGGCTGTTGGCTGAAGCCCAAAGGTGGCATCCCGCCTCGATAGGTACGGGATCGCCCTCGGTATATAGCTGCCCGCTTCCCTGAATGATAATCATGCAGTCATCGACCGGATGTGTGTGCGGCGGGATTTCGCTGCCGGGTTGCAGGGTAAGTTTCCCCAGGGTAACTGCCTGAGACCCGTTGTCATACTCGACTGCCTGGGCAAGCGTGACGCCGGGAAAGATCTCCCTGACCTTGATGTCTTTTTCTCTAAATACTGGCATGAGCTAATATCCCCTCCCCTGATATTTTCAAGACCCGGGTTCCAGCGGGTCTAATCTTCTTTCATCTCACGGGAAACATCAACCGCGGGATGAGCGGTTACATACATCAGATCCTCGTTGCCGTCATTCCCCATACTGTGCCATGTATTGGCGGGAACGAGTAGCCCCATCCCCGGTTCGACTTTGTGTGTTCCTTCACCTTCTATAGTCAGATAACCAGTCCCGGCATAAACGTACATCGCTCCCTCAACCTTATGCCGGTGCGTCGGGATTTTACCGCCTGGATGAAGGGTTTCCGAAATTACGGTGATAGCCTGGGAACCGTGATCCTTGTCCACTACCAGCTTCATCTCGAACCCGGGGAATAATTTTTTGACTTCGATATCTTCCTTACGTGTTACAGGCATTCTCAACCACCTCCCTTTTCTTGATAGAGGACTCCGAAATAGTGAAGGAGTTCCTCAAGCACTTGAGACTTTGGGATCAGGACCCACCATACTCACGGCGCGTAAAAGCCAGACCACCCACAGCGAATTCGCTACCAATGACTCCGGAATATCATATCGACTATTAAGATTCCCAGCTTTTGCCATCTGATAATTGACCTTATTTAAAAAACGCCAAGCGTTATAATATCACAGTACTCATCAAATAAGCAATTCTTGAATAATGGTGAGGATGCGGGGTTCGGGGAGCTTTTTTATGGTTTTTGAGTATTGATCAGCTCCTCTGAAAATATTTATTGTTGACATTACATGAATAGTAAATTACTATTTATGTAAAATACTGAAATATTATTTTAGGTGAAACATCATGTTAAGACGAATAACCCGCAATAAGCAGGTGACAATACCAAAAGAGTTCATGGGGCGCCTTCATTTAAATGAAGGCGATTATATCAGCATCGAGTGTGATGATGACTCCATTCGACTGCGGGCCGTGGACATTCAGGAATTCAATCGCAATGATTACGAAAAGCTGGCCTCCAGGCTTGATCAATTGAAAAACGAGCGGGGCACACGCCATAAGGATTCCGCATCCGCGCGCAAGCACCTGCAAAAATTGATGAAATAAAGTGCGATACGAATTTAAAACCAGTTTTGACCGCCGCTTCAAGAAATTTTCCTCCCCCCGTCAAAAAAAGGTCTATCAGGCCATTGACACCCTCATGAAGTATATAGATGGCGAAACTGAACCACCCACCGGTCTCGGCCTTAAAAACTGGCATGCGGATTACTGGGAAATCCGCGCCGGGATCAAGGACCGCATCCTCTTTGAGTTCACCGACCAGATCACCTTTCTTTTTGTAGGCAATCATGACGAAATAAAAAAATTCATGAGACAGAAATAGCAAAACACAGCACAAGATATTTTTATATTTCCTGATCGTATTCGCTAAATGTGAAATCATGCCAGAGTTTCTCAATCATAGCCAATGGTCTATTATTTGGGGTCCTCGATAGCTATTTCAATGGCATTAGAGGGACATATCGTGTAGCAATCGCCACACACATCGCATTTGCTGTGGTCGATAATAAACTGTTCATCATGTTGCGAAATTGCTTTGAAAGAACACCTCTCCTGGCATTCCCCGCAGGCAATGCATTCTTCAGTGATACGAACACCTCTGAATGGTATGAGTTTACCCCCAAAGGAAAAAGCAGTACGCAGTAATTTGTGATTACGGTGCTCCATTTCAAAATCGAAATCATACACTTCTCCCCAAGCGCTGCACAAACAGAAGGTGGTCATGGCCGGATACTTTTCAATATCTTTTACACCGAGCATAAACATTTCGTTGACAGCAGCTTTTTCCTTGAGTGTCTTTAAAGGGATCTCTTTAACATCACCAGTGGCGCGGATTGTGTATCCTGGTTCAAAATAGGGCATCCCCTGCTCGTCGTGGCTGACAAATGTTTTAGGAAACATGCCGCAGATAGACACTTTTCCCGTCTTTTTAAGCTGGTTAAAAAAAGCTTTGGTGATCATGGTTCGAAAATATAATCCTTCATGGTCGCAGGCAAACAGGTGCGCAATTCGTGTTTGCGGATAGTTTTGATCCATCGTGGCAAAGGTTAGACAGCCAATCTGGTCAAATTTTTTATAGATATCTGCAAGATCCATTATCGCACCCTTCCTGTGAGTTTTAATCGTTCGCTAACGGCGAGATCAGGCGCGAGCGATTAGCGAGCGAACTTGATCCGCTTGTCAGCCCGTTGCCAGGAAACTTTCATGAAACTCAATAGTGCCTTGCGGCGCCTTTTCGTTGAACGGTAAGGCAACGAAAACTTCTTGTGGAATTCCCTCATGAACTAATTCCGGAAAATTCTTGAAACCGAAACGTTTATAATAGTTCGGATCCCCTACAAGAGCACATCCTTGTCCGCCCATTTTTTTAAGCAAAGACAGGCCTTCGTTGATAAGCGATTTCCCAATACCTTGCTTCTGGTATTCCGGCAATACAGAAATCGGACCCAGACCATACCAGTCTTTTGTGCCATCAGATATTACTACCGGTGAAAAAGCGATATGCCCCACGACGCGCTCATCAATTTCCGCAACAAGAGAGATAGTCAGTGCATCCGCTGACCGCAATGCTTTGATTATGAATTGCTCTGTTTGATTGCTGACAGGAAGATTCTTAAACGCAGCAATTGTGACTTCAGTGATTGCATCAATATCCGCAGTTGTTTCTTCTCTTAGGATCATTTCAATCTCCGATTAATTGGACTCTTTATCATATGCGTATTGCTAACGAAAAGCTACCTTGGCGCGGCGCTCGCACGCCGATTTTTTGAGGGTCTCGAGTCGGACAAAGATAACATCTCCAAATCTATTGAATAACACGCCAAATATATGTATTTTCAGGCCCCATATCGCTCTGTTTGACCCCAAAAAGTGAGATATAGAAAAATCTTCCCTGCACCACAAAAGCCTATATTGCTCATTTTACCCCCAAAAAGGGCGATATAGGGCCGATTTCAGGGGACGATTTAGGTGTATTCAAAGTTAATTCAGCATGTTGGCTTGGTTCGACCCCATCCCCCCAATGATTTTGAAACAAAAAAAAGGGATTAGCCAAATTGGGCTAAACCCTTTATTTTTCTTATTTAATTTGTGGTAGGGGTGGGAGGAATCGAACCCCCGACCAATTGATTAAGAGTCAACTGCTCTGCCAGCTGAGCTACACCCCCGTAATTTTCATTTCAAAAAGCTTTGGCGCGCCCGGCAGGACTCGAACCTGCGACCTACGGGTTCGAAGCCCGGCGCTCTATCCAACTGAGCTACGGGCGCCAATAAAAAAAATATTTTTATCAGCAATAATATTTCCTGTCAACAGAATTTCAACCGCCCGCAAAACTGTCCGAAAAACGATCTCTGACCTAAAAAAATTGACAAAGTTCTTTTAAAAAGGGATGGATGGCATTATTATTCCGTTTTTGATTTTTAAATTCATTTAGGAGGCCACTAAAATGAAAAGATGTCTGCTCAAAGCATCTTTGTTTGTCCTGATGACGGCAGGTCTTGTCCTGCCGGCAAATGCCATTGCCGAATCCGGTTCTAAGATGCACATTAAATTCAGCACATGGCATCCCCCCGTGTCCAGAGAGGTTAAAACGGTATGGATGCCCATGCTTGAAAAACTGAAAGAGGAAAGTCAAGGCAGGATAACGTACACCCTGTACGCGGGGGGCGCTCTGGGAAAAGGCCCGGAACATTATGATATCCCGGCCAAGGGTCTTTCCGACATGGGCTATTTTACGGCCACATGGACACCCGGTCGTTTTCCTTTGAGCGATGTGCTGTCCCTGGCAGCCGCCGTAGATGGTAAAGACGTGGGTGTTGATATTGGAAACGCCATGTATAAACGTATCCTGAACCGGGAATTCCCGGGTGTGGAAATGATTGAATTGAACGGGTGTATTTCGGCCTACCTGTGGACCAGGAAACCCGTGAAAACCCTTGAGGACTGTAAAGGACTCAGAATAAGATCACCGGGCGGTCATCAGACCAATTACATCAAGGCCATTGGGGCCGAGCCGGTTTTCATGCCTTTGGGTGATGTCTACCTGGCCCTGGAAACGGGGACCATTGACGGTCTTGTAACCTGTCCGCCGCTGGTCCTTGCCTTCAAACTCTATGAGGTGGCTAAATATGGAGCGATGTGCACCTTTGGCTGTGTTACGGAAGGTGTGATCATGAATGAAAAAAGCTGGGGAAAAACACCTGATGATCTGAAGCCGATTATAAAAAAGGTGTGCGGCAATCCCTTTCGTACAACGGGCGGGTTGAATCACAACGTGTACAAGGTCATGATCAGGGAGATTGAAGACAAGGGCGTCAATCTCTATACGCTGCCTGATCAGGAGGCCAACCGCTGGTACAAAGGATTTCAGACCGAAACAAAAAAGTGGGTAAAAGGCCTGGAGGCCAAGGGACTTCCCGCAAAAAAGACCGTCATTATTTACAATGAGGAGTGCGAAAAGAGAGGTGTGAAATGCGTGGCATTTCCTCCTGAATGGAAGGAGTAATGAAAGGTCTGTCTTCAATCAGAAAGATAATACAACGGCTGACGCTTTTTTTGTGTTACGGGGGCATGTTTCTGCTCGTTCCCATGATGTTGCTCACCACAGGCGACGTGGTATCACGCAGCGTCTTCGGTCTGCATATCCCCGGCACGGTAGAGCTGTCCAGCTACATGCTGGCCGTTTTTATCCTCCTGGGTATTGCCTACACGCACCAGGTAAAAGGGCATGTGCGTGTCTCGTTTCTTGTCTCTCGAATTCCCGAAAAGGCCGGACTGATAGTGGATACCATCACCACCCTCTTGAGTCTTTTCATCATCGCCATATTGGCATGGCAGGGCTGGGTTTTAGGAATAGAGGAAAAAACGGTTTCGGACATGCTGAGGATACCCCAGTTGCCTTTCAGACTGCTTGTCTCAGTAGCCGCCTTCTTTCTCTGTCTGGAACTCCTGCTTGACCTGTGGGTTTGCGCGGGAAAATTTTTTGGGATCAATCCGGAAGCTCCGGGTGAACAAGGATCAGCGATCTGGATGAAGAGCTCAAAAGAGTAAGATATGGCCAGCCTTTAGGCGGGCACGGTGGCCCGCCCTACGGATAGGACTTTATCTGCCCTCCTCATGTAGGGTCGGCCACTGTGCCGACCCTGGAAATACTGGTCTAATTGACGCTTACACCAGTGGGTTTTCGAAAGGAAACTAATTAGTACCTGAACGAAAATCCCGTTTTTTTGTCATTTCGAGCATAGCGAGAAATCTGGAAATTTAGTAGTTTCAAAAGGATAAGATTTCTCGCTGCGCTCGAAATGACAGCTTTGTTCAGTTTTCGCACAAACTCTCATTAGGATAAAATAAGGAAAAATTGGATCCGGTAATTGCAGGCATAATAGGCACGATCCTCGTTTTTCTCCTGCTGTTTTTAGGGATGCCCATAGCATTCGCGCTGATGTTTGTGGGTTTCGCGGGAATCAGTTATCTGTCTTCCATTGAGGCGGCACTGCCGGTCGTCGCGAGGACGGTCTATGGGGTTTCGGCCTATTATCCCTACACGGTCATTCCTCTGTTTATCGTTATGGGTGGATTTGCCGGAAGCTCCGGTATGACCCGGGACCTTTACAGGACCTTTGATAAGTGGCTGCGCGGGTTGCCCGGTGGTCTGGGTATTGCCACAATTGCCGCCAGCGCGGGGTTTGCCGCCGTGTCCGGTTCATCCGTGGCTACGGCCGCCACCATGGGGACGGTCGCCCTTCCTGAGATGAAACGCTTTCATTATCACCCGAGACTCGCGACAGGTAGTATTGCCGCGGGTGGAACCCTGGGTTTTCTGATCCCGCCCAGTATCGGGTTTGTGGTCTATGGCATGCTCACGGAGCAGTCCATCGGTAAACTCCTTATTGCCGGCATGATTCCCGGTTTGATCCTCGCGTTAGCCTATATAGGAATCATCATTGCCTGGGTAAAACTGAACCCGAGTCTTGCCCCGGCCAGTCCCGACTCGGTCGGCTGGGGTGAAAAATTCTCATCACTTCTCGGGGTATGGGAACCGCTGGCCATCTTCCTGTTGGTGATGGGCGGCATATACTCGGGCTTTTTCACGCCTACCGAAGCCGGTGCAATAGGAGCAACGGTCCTGTTCCTGGTTGCTCTCATTAAAAGAAGACTGGGCTGGGAAAACCTGACAGGAGCCCTTAAAGAGGCCGTGCGCATTTCGGTCATGGTTTTGTTCCTTGTGGCCGGAGCCAATGTGTTCAGTTACTTTCTGGCATTGTCCACAATCCCCGTGAAAGTGGCCGCATGGTCAGCCGGTCTTGATGTGTCACCCTACCTGATTCATACGATTATTGTCGTCATCTATCTGTTTCTGGGTTGTTTCCTCGATGCCATATCCATGATGGTGTTGACAATGCCGGTCATTTTCCCGGTCGTACTGGCTTTAGGCTTTGACCCTATCTGGTTTGGCGTCATCGCGGTACTGATGATGGAGGCAGGGCTGATAACCCCCCCCATGGGTCTCAATATTTATACCGTGGCCGGAGTGGCAAGGGACACGCCTGTGGAAACCATCTTTCGAGGTGTTGCTCCTTTTCTCTTATCAATATTTGTCATCGTATTTATCCTTACGATTTTTCCCGGGATCGCCCTTTTCCTTCCTGAGATGATGCTGAAATAAAATTTACTACCTGCCTCATCAGGAAGCTTTCAATGACGACCGAAAGTCGGTTATTCGGCTGAAGCCGTTATATGTCTATGCACGCCACATTCTATTTCGCCACCCCAGAGGAATAGGTTACGCCCGGGAGAAATAGGCTTCGCATTTGAAGGGGTAAACATTCCACGGGGCAGGCAGAGGCACAAAGAACACGAAGAAGCATTGATGAATTGTTAAAAAGGATCGCTAAAGAACTGCATAGCAGGCCTCCCAATGATACTCATTGGGAGTATCGGGAAAATATTTTGGGGAAATGAGTACACTTATTTTCCCAAAAGCATTTCCCGGTATAAATTTCAGCAATCCTTTGGTATATTATCTCTTCATCCATTTTTCATCGCTCTGGGCTCTCTGAGTCTCTAACGACCCTGAGCAAAGGGGAGTGGGTGGCTTTAAAAGTCGAATATTAAGGAGGTTGTGATAGCCATGGTCATAGAAGCCGGAAAGACAGGGGTCCTTGTGGTGGATATCCAGGGCGACTTTACCACATGGAAGGACGGATCACTGGCAGTCGATGGCACAGACAGCCACTTTATAGAGAAGGTCCGTAAGACAACAAAGACCCTCGACAAGAAGGGATGCCTTATCTTCGGCACACAGGACTGGCACCCCGCAGATCATGTATCCTTCTTTACGAACCATCCCGGGAAACAGGCCTTTGAGGTGATAGAGATAGACGGAAGGACTCAGGTCCTCTGGCCACCCCATTGCATACAGGGGACGGAGAACGCGAAGGTCCTCGTGGACAATGATCTCTTCATGGCCATCGTGAAAAAGGGGAAAGACCCCGGGTTTGACAGCTACTCCGGTTTTCAGGACGATGGAGGGGCCGAAACTGAGCTGGATTCGGTCCTCAAGAGAAACGCGATCAAAAACCTTTTTGTGTATGGGATTGCAACAGATGTATGCGTCAAGGCAACGGCCATAGATGCTGCCAATGCGGGCTATAATGTCACGATTTTAGAAGACCTGTGCAGGGGCGTGGCACCCGATACCACGGAGAGCGCGCTCAAGGAAATGAAGGAAAAGGGGATAACGGTCCTGAAGGAACTGGAAAAATCGTAGGCTCGTAAATTGGTTTTCCTTTGAACTCAAAGCATATTCGCAACTGAGATATGATAATCTGGCGAATTTAAATTACAAATCACAATAATCAAATTACAATGAAATTCCAAACTCCAAGCACCAAGCTCCAAATTTTAAGTACAATGCCAAAGGCCCCGTTAGCGGGGTCTACGCTTCGCCAGGCAAGAATCTCAAGCTAAAATGCCCAACGATCAAAACCGTTTGTTATTTCGAATTTTGGTAATTGTTATTTGTTTTTTATTTGGGATTTGTTATTTGGAATTTGTTTCGTATTCCGCTTTAGGATATCTTTAGCCTGCTGCCTATCGGGTCAGTGGGGCGCCACAATTAATTGACCAAATACAAGGGGAGTCTTATCCTGGGTAAACGCAATCATCAGATCAAGATAGACAGCTTAAGCCGCTTCCTGGTCTACATTCTCGGCCACAAGCCGTATGAATTCGGGCTGGTACCTGACATGGACGGCTTTGTGTCCTACAAGGAACTGCTTCAGGCCATTCATGAAGAACCTGACTGGCATTACGTAAGGCAATCCAATATAAATGAAGTTCTCTTGGGCAGGGACAGGTCCCTGTTCCAGCCGGAGGAAAAACGTATCCGGGTCCTGGATAGACAATGGCACATGGACCTTGATCATCCCTCAGACATGCTGCCGAAGCTCCTGTTTACGCCCATAAGGAGAAAGGCGCATCCCGTGGTAATGGAAAAGGGTCTGAAATCGCCCGAGGGCAAACATATTGTCCTGTCCCCTGATCAGGATATGATCCTGAGGATCGGAAAAAGGCGTGATCAAAAACCCGTACTTCTGGAGATACAGGCCTCATCAGCACAAAGTAAGGGCATCTTGTTCTATTCCTTTCGCGACCTGTTCTTATGTAACGGGATCCCTGCCGAATATATCGCCGGACCCAAGGTCTCAAAGGAGATACTTGAAAGCATGAGGGTTGCTGCTGAAGCGAAAAAGGAGGCAATCAGGACAAAACCGGAAGACTTTACCCCCGGTACGTTCCCCCTGGATCCATCAAGGGATACCGATCTTAAAAGGAGGGCCAAGGGGAAAAAGCGAAAGGGATGGAAGGAAGAGGCAAGAAAGTTCAGGAAACATAAACGGCGGTGAGCAGTTGAAACGTCTTGGCCATTTTTCTACTGTTTATTTCCCTCCAATTCTGGTAATCTCATGAAAATTCTTTCTGGGGTTTTAAATCATCTCCCGATTCGTTGAAGTTACGAAGGCAAAATAAATGGGTCATCTCCCATTGAGCAGGATTTACCTCAACCCCATAGGGTACAAGGGGTCAAGGAGTCAAGGGGTCGAGTGAAATGAAAAAGATACGGGCTGACTTCACAGATAAGAAAATCGCCTGTTTCTATTCCCAAATATAGCAGAAGGCTATGCTAGAAAGACAACTATCGATTATGTCAGGATGATTTACACATCTTATGGCTCTGTTTGTGAATTAGAAACACAGATATTATCAGCAGGGGATTGGGATTTTATTAAAAAAGGTAAAAGGGATACACTAAAAAAAGACATACCGGGAATCGAAAGAATTTTGAAAGCGCTTATTAAGTCTTTAAAAAACAAACCCTCGAATCCTTGACCCCTTGAATCCCTGAACCCTGACTCTTCATCAGGAGATGTTCCATATGTGGTCACAGTGGGCTTTACAGACCGATCTCTATCAACTCACCATGGTAGGCGGTTATGTGCTGAAGGGAAAGAAGGATCAGACGGCCACCTTTGATTATTTTTTCCGCAAGATTCCGGATAATGGGGGTTATTGCGTGCTGGCCGGTCTTGGTGACGTGATCGACTACCTGCGGAAACTCCGGTTCACCAAAAAAGACCTGACTTATCTCGAGCGTTTGGGGATCTTCCCCGATGAGGTTCTGGAATACTTCGAAAATTTTGTATTTACCGGGGACCTCTGCGCCGTTCCCGAGGGAACTGTTGTTTTTCCCCATGAACCATTGATCCGGGTGACCGCGCTACTTCCCGAGGCCCAGATTATAGAAAGCGCGCTGCTCAACATAATGAACTTCCAGACCCTGATAGCCACCAAAGGGGCTCGAATGCGCTGGGCCGCCCATGGGGATCCGGTAATCGACTTTGGCCTGAGAAGGGCCCACGGACCTTACGGCGCTTTGATGGCATCCCGCGCCGCTTATATCGGTGGCGTGGATGCTACTTCCAATGTGCTTGCGGGAAGGGTCTACGGCATTCCGGTCAGAGGGACACACGCCCATTCATGGGTTGAGAGTTTCCCCACGGAGCTGGACTCCTTCCGTGCCTACGCGGAAGTATATCCCGATACCTGTCTCCTTTTGGCCGATACCTATGATACGATCAAGAGCGGGGTGCCGAATGCCATTCAAGTGGGACGCGAGTTAAGGGAAAAAGGCCATGAAATTTTTGGTATTCGCTTAGACAGCGGTGACCTGGCGTATCTGAGTAAAGAGGCCAGGAAAATGCTGGACGAGGCAGGCTTTCCCGATGCCTCCATCGTGGCCTCCAGTGATCTTGATGAATGGATTGTGGAGAGTCTCAAGAGACAGAGAGCGAACATCGACATCTGGGGTATAGGTACGAGGCTGGTTACCTCTTTCTCACATCCCGCGCTCGGCGGGGTCTATAAACTGACGGCCCTTGATGACGGGAATGGAATGGAACCCAAGATTAAGCGTTCGGATAACCCCGAAAAAATTACAAATCCCGGTCTCAAGAAGATTGTCAGGATCTACGATCAGAGGGGTCGGATGAGAGGTGATGTGCTGTTTTTAAATGAGGAGGAAATCCCTGAGGAACACTCCATTCGCGCATATCATCCCCTGTTCTCCCATGTTTTCAAGACTTATCCAAAACGTTTCAAGGTCCGGGAACTCCTGGAGCCCATATTTCAAAAGGGGGAGCTGGTCTATAAAAGCCCTTCTGTCAAGGCTATACGGGAAAATACCCTCAAAAATCTGAAACAACTGGATGCAGCTTACAAGCGTTTCCGCAACCCCCATACATATCACATAAGCCTCAGCCCTTCTCTCTTTAAAATCAAACAGCGCCTGCTGCGTGAGGCCGCAAAACGGAAATAAAGTATCTGCTCACTATCCGGGGGAACTCGAATCTACACAAATATCTCTCTGATAACAGCTTCCCACGAGGCACGGGGAACTCTTTTCTAAGAGCCGCATAACCTTGCTGTGGCTCGAATCACGGCGGTCCGCCTTACAATTCGGCCCCGGACAGCCCCTTCGGTGATAGCTCCTATTATGTGTGGCTGTTCCGCCTGTCGGAAGCCGACTGGTTAATATATTTGGGGCGTGGCAGATGCGTTGTAGAGATAAAAATG
>DAOUXC010000344.1 GCA_030666795.1 Desulfobacteraceae bacterium | reverse complement strand
TTAGCTCACTTTAAACTTTAGTTCACTTCAAACTCTTGGAGCGATTCTTCAGGTAGAGCCACCTGTCTCTGATCTGGCCCTGAGGACCAACTTTTAAAAGCCGCATTCAGACATCCAATGCCGTCTTCCGCATACCGGGTTATCATTTAACTCCGTGACGAAGGGATAAGACTTATCGAAAGATTACCTGTCATAAAACCAGCCGGGTTGAGGCCGGGGGACACTATCGGTGTCATTTCTCCTGCAGGCCCGCTTAATAAAACGGATCTTCAATCCGGCATCGAAATCCTGGAGTCTTCCGGTTTTAAGGTCAGCCTCGCACACCATGTCTACTCCAGACTGGATTATCTTGCCGGTGAGGATGGGGACCGACTGAGAGACCTTCATGACATATTCCGGGACTCGCATATAAAAGCTGTTTTCTGTGCCCGGGGCGGCTACGGCACAACCAGGCTGATTGACAGGATCGAATATGACCTGATCAGGCAAAACCCGAAAATCATTGTGGGATACAGCGATATTACAGCGCTTTTAATGGCCATTCAAAAAAGGACCGGACTGATCACCTTTCACGGCCCCGTAGTTCGAGAGCTTGCATCGAAGCACCAGGGTAATTATGACAATTTAATCGGTCTCCTGTCTTCAGACAAGCCCCTAAAACTGAGTCTTGCTAAAGGAGATGCGCTTATTCCGGGCAAGGCCACGGGGTCATTAATGGGCGGCAACTTGAGCCTGATCTGCCATCTTATCGGTACCCCTTTCCTGCCGTCTCTTGATGGCTGCATCCTTTTTGTGGAAGAACGGGGGGAGGCCTTATACCGTATTGACCGCATGTTGACACATCTAAAACTCAGCGGCCAATTGAGCGGGCTGTCCGGCCTGGTTGCCGGTAAATTTGAGGAATGCGGTGACCCTTCAACCATTAACAGGCTATTACTGGATGTGCTGTCGAGTCTGGATATCCCCATTGCAACCGGACTTGAAGTCGGACACGGACGGAGAAACCTGACCCTTCCGCTCGGCCTGCCGACAGAGCTTGATACTGATCGTATGATACTGTCCATTAGGGAAGCAGCCGTCGTAAATTCACCATGAAAGGACCTGAACAACTATCCACACTTGTCAAATGGATCAAAGAGGATATCCGTGCCGTAAACGTCACGGGTCTGTCCGGCACCGCGCGGTCCTATTTTTTTTCCCGGTTCCTTTCCCATCTTCAAAAACCCTGCCTTGTCATACTTCCCGACAGAAAAGAAGCCGAGAGACTCTACAGGGAACTCCGGTTTTTCATGCCCGACCGGCAGGAACAATCAACCGCCCCGGGCATTCGCCTCTTTGATTTTCCGCCTTACGATCTTTCCCCGCTTACAGGGCTCAGTCCCCACAGGGATGTGCTGAACCGTCGCATTCAGGCCCTTTATTCGCTCATGTCCGACAGAAATCCGATCGTTATTACCTCCTTAGACGCCATATCCTTCAGTATTCTGCCAAAAGAAGCCTTTGTGAGATCTCTTGAATTCCTGGAAGTGGGGGAAGACGTGGACAGGGAGGTTTTTCTTAAAAGACTCGAAATCACGGGTTACAAACGGTCTTCGTTAGTGGAAGAGGAGGGAGATTATGCTGTGCGGGGTGGGGTCATCGATCTTTTTCCCCCGCTTTATCAGCTTCCGGTTCGCCTGGAATTCTGGGGTGACCGCCTTGAATCAATCCGTCAATTTGGCTCACTCAGCCAGCGATCTGAAGCGCATCTGAAAGAAATGGTTCTCCTCCCTGCCAACGAGATCATCATGGACGTGGAAAACATAAAAAGGGCGAGGTCCTTGGGCAGGCTGCCCAAACAGCCGGAAAACGGAATGGGCTTTCCAGGGCAGGAGGCATGGCTGAATCATTTTTATCCTCACCTGGACACCATGTTTCAATATCTTCCCAAAAACGGTCTCATCACTCTTTTTGATCCACACCGCGCAGAATCCGTGTGTGCCAAAATGGAAGAGAAGTTCCGGGCCGATATGAAGAGATTCCGTAAAGAGGCCGCCGAAAAAGGAGCCCCCTTCCCTGAAATTGATGGAATACTAATTTCCTTTGAGGAAATGACCAGGCAGTTTGAAAGGCATCAACGACTTGAATTGAGTCAACTGGATCTGGCCGAAAAGGATATGCAGAATAAAGTAATCCGCGTAAAAGGCCGGTTTCGAATTGATGATGACTTAGACATAAGGCTCCCGGGCCGGGGCAGGGTTTCCATGGCCCCTTTAGCCGAAAAAATTACCTCGTGGCTCGAATTACGCTCAAAGGTTGTCCTCGTGTGCCGCACAGAAAACCAGGCAGATCGTCTGAGGGAAATTCTCAAAAACTACGAGGTCCAGGTAGATCATGTAGTAAGGTCATGGGATGAGGTCCCGGAGAACCCGGGGCTCAGCATCTGTTTGGGACGTCTTTCAAAAGGCTTTGCCTGGCCGGACTTCTGCATGTATGTGGTCAGTGAGGATGAAATTTTTGGCCCGAAAAGGGCCCGTTCCGCTCCAGGGAGCAAGGTAAGAGAACGTGCGCTCACATGGTCCAGTTTCAGCCAGCTCAAGGCCGGAGATTTTGTGGTCCATGAAGAACACGGCATCGGCCGGTACGGCGATCTTGCAAAGATGGAAATCGCCCAGAAAATCAATGATTTTGTGATTATTGAATACGCCAACAACGACAGACTTTACATCCCCGCGGACCGCATCAGCATCCTTCAGAAATATGTCGGCGCAGAAGAAAAAAGCCCAAAGCTGGACCGGTTGGGGGGACGGTCCTGGGATATCGTCAAAAAAAAGGCCACAAAATCCGTCATGGCCATCGCAAAACAGCTCGTGGAGATTTATGCATTAAGGAAATATCGAAAAGGCTTCGCTTTTTCACCCCCTGATAATTATTACAGGGAATTCGAGGCCACCTTTGAACACGAGGAAACACCCGATCAGATCAAGGCCATAGAGGATGTGCTGGAAGATATGGCATCGGACCAGCCCATGGACCGTCTCATATGCGGGGATGTGGGTTTCGGAAAGACCGAGGTAGCGGTTCGGGCCGCATTCAAGGCCATATCCGACGGTAAACAGGTCGCAGTCCTGGTCCCGACAACGGTCCTGGCAGAACAGCATTACGATACCTTCAAGAAAAGAATGGAACCTTATAATGTCCGTCTTGGAATCCTCAGCCGTTTCAAGACCAGAAAAGAACAGGTGGCGGTCCTGGCAAAACTCAGGTCCGATAAGATTGATATGTTGGTTGGTACGCACAGGATGCTTCAAAAGGATGTCAAATTCGTTAACCTGGGTCTTCTGATCATTGACGAGGAACAACGGTTTGGAGTGAAACAGAAAGAGGCATTAAAAAAATACCGGGCATTGGTGGATGTGCTGGCCATAACGGCCACACCGGTTCCAAGGACTCTCCATATGTCCATGATGGGAGTCCGGGACATGAGCATTATTGAAACGCCTCCCGAAGACAGACTTGCCATCAAATCGTATCTGTCGCCGTATGATGAATCCCTCATTAAGCGAGCCTTACAATTTGAACTTGAGAGAGGCGGGCAGGGATTTTTT
>DAOUXC010000265.1 GCA_030666795.1 Desulfobacteraceae bacterium | reverse complement strand
GCGAAGCGAACGAAACGAAGAGAATATGCCGTCTCCCTACCTATGGGATTTAACAATATAACCTGAAATGGAAAACAGGAGTTTCGAATATTAACGTCCCGAAATTATTAGGGTCAAATTGAAATATCGATTTATTTTGGACAGTACTGAAACACACCGTATGCCTAAAAAAACGATCCCGTGCAACATTTCCAAACCAAGGGAGGTACTCCTCATGAAAATACCGCACATAATATGCCTTTTCTTGTTCCTGTGGCTTACGGCCCTGTCCCCGGCTGTGGCCCGGGCCGATGCGTCACAGGATTCAAATCGTGAGGCACTGAAATCCCTGCTGGATGAACTTCAAAGCACGATACATGACGCGGACAAGCGCATGGTGGCCCATCCCCGGTTCATAGAGGAACTCCAGACCCTGGTTGACCGCTACAAGGCGAGGCTCAGGGAGGTCTTCCTTTACGAGGATTTCACTGATGGGGACTACACCAAAAACCCCGAATGGATTATTGAGACAGGTCAATTTAGGATTACACCCGGTCACGCGCTGTGGTGCCGGGTTGGGGCGGAGCGTCCGTCACAGGCCGCTTCTTCACAGGAAGATGAAGAGCCCCTTTCAATCATCCTGAAGGAGATCGTTCGATCAAGGCAGAAAAAAAGACGGGACAAGAAACCCGCGCAGGTGGAAAAGGAAGCATGTATCAGGACCCTTGTCCGCATAGGACCGGTCTTTGAAGTGGACTTCTCCTTTTCCTCCGAATCCGAATGGGGTTCCATGGAGGTGGTCCTTTTGGGTGGAAGCCCTGCGGTGCCCCGTTACCGGCTTATATACCAGGCCGTCCCTTCCCGGACCCGTCCCATTGAAATTGTACGGCAACGCGGCTCCAGGCATTACACTATTGAATCAGCAACGCAATACCCGGCCCTGGACGATGGGACCCCTCACCGGATTCAGTGGATCCGCGATGCCGAGGGGAAAATGCGGGTCATTGTTGACGGGGTGGAGGTCCTCTCAACAGTGGAACTGTTTTACAGGGATGATTTTGCGGGCATTGAGCTGGTAAATCGAGGCGGCACCTACGAATGGGAATCCATAAAGGTACTCCAGGCACCGGCCGTCATACAGTAACGGGAATTCTACATTTAACTTATGAGATAGATTGAATGGCATGTGAATCAAAAAAAAGATTGAATACCGTAAGTGTTCCCGAGCCTTTGACTTCTTTTTTTCTTAATGCTCAGGAATATGTGGAGCGCTATTTTCAAAACAGGGATGAGAATCCGGAGAACGGCCTGATTGAGATTTCCGGGGAGCGTTACATCCTGGTACGAGCCGCATCCATGTCAAAGGAGTTTTTTGATCTTGTAACATCCCTCTACCGGGACCGGGGCAAAAAAGAGGCCCGGGGCGTTGCCTCGAGTTTTCTATTCGATATGGCCCATGGCATTGGAAAAGCAGATGCAAAAAGTTTTTATTCAAAAATGGGGGTAACCAGCCCCATTGATAAGCTTTCGGCAGGTCCCATCCATTTTGCTTACACGGGCTGGGCTTTTGTGGAGATATCTCCGGCGTCCAACCCCACACCGGATGAGGATTACTATCTTATTTATGACCATCCTTTTTCTTTTGAGGCCGATGCCTGGATGAAAAGCGACAAGGATACTGCGTTTCCCGTTTGTATCATGAATGCGGGATATTCCTCCGGCTGGTGTGAGGAGAGTTTCGGTATTCCCCTGGTAGCGGCTGAAATTGAATGCCGGGCAAAGGGCGATGAGCACTGCCGCTTTATCATGGCACCCCCCTCGAAGATAGAACAATACATTTCCCAATACAGTTCACAAAAGTGCAGTAATGTGTCGGATTCGGTAACGATCGATGTTCCCGAGTTTTTTCAAAGAAAACGGTTGGAGGACGAACTCCTGAAAAGTGAAGAGACGGTTCGGGCACTTTTAAACGCGCCCAATGACCGGGCTTTACTTTTAGATACCAAGGGGAACATTCTCGCCTTGAACAAAACAGCGGCCCAGGGTTTTGGTATGAGCGTGGAAGAACTCATTGGACTGAACGCTTTTGCTTTACTTCCCGCCCCTTTAGCCGAACGCAGGAAGTCATATCACGACAGGGTTGTTAGTTCAGGTAAATCCTTTCGTTATGAAGACAGGCGCAAGGGTAGATGGATGGATACTACTATTGATTCCGTCCATGATGCGCAGGGAAAAGTCGCTCGGGTAGCGGTCGTCAGCCGTGATATGACGGATTATAAGCAAATGGAGGAAGCGCTGCGGAAGGAAAAGGAGTTTAACGCCAATTTGATAAAAACTTCGCCGGCGTTGTTTGTGGCCTTCGCCTCGGATGGGACTACTCTTCTTATGAATGAGGCGATGCTAAAGGCCACCGGCTATAAACAGGATGAAGTGATCGGTAAGAATTACTTAAGTACTTTCGTGCCCGAATCCGATTGGCCCAGCTTACGTAAAATTGTTAATGAGCTTCCCGAAAAGGGATCTGCCGCAGTGAACGAGAGCAGGATGGTGACAAAAGACGGGCATGAATTAATAGTCGAGTGGCACAGCAGACACGTTTTAAAAGATGATGGTGAACTTGATTACTTTTTTGCCCTGGGAATCGATATCACTCAAAGGAAGCGGTCTGAATATGAGTTGAGAAGACACCGCGATCACCTTGAAGATATGGTCAAAGAGCGTACAAATGAATTAACAAAAATCATGGAAGACTTGAGAAACAGGGAAGCGGAGTTAAGTACCAAGTCTCGTAAACTTGAGGAAGCCAACATTGCACTCAAAGTAGTATTGAAGCAAATGGCAAAAAAGAAAAGGGTGG
This sequence comes from Desulfobacteraceae bacterium, assembly GCA_030666795.1. GTDB lineage: Bacteria > Desulfobacterota > DSM-4660 > Desulfatiglandales > Desulfatiglandaceae > JAIOSR01. The sequence continues at coordinate 2,585 of DAOUXC010000265.1, read as the reverse complement.
ATAAAGAAAATATTTTATCAAATGTGAAGCAGTTGGTTATTCCATACCTGAACAGGTTGAAAAAGAGCCCTTTGAACACGGATCAAATGATCCTCATCAATACACTTGAGTCAAATTTAGATAACATCACCTCCCCCCTCATAAGCAAATTATCGTCAAGTTTTTTGAACCTTACCCCAATGGAGATCCGTATAGCCCACTTTGTAAAAGAAGGTTTGATGAACAAAGAAATGGCTGAATTATTGGGAACTTCGTTAAATACAATTTCTTCTCACCGGTACAAGCTAAGAAGCAAGCTTGGATTGAAGAATAAAGGCATCAATCTCAGGTCCTATCTTTTATCCCTCGACGAATAGTGATTTTTTGTCACCGTTTTGTCACCGAATTAACAGGCTTGACCAACAAAAGACCTACCGGTTATTAAACACCAATATAGATTTTCATAAATCAATAACCGAGATAGCCGCCCCAGAGGAATAGGCTTTGACCGGGAGAAACAGACTGCGCATTTGACGGGTAAACCTTCCATTGGGCAGGCAAAATACATAAAAAGTAAAAACTACATCTTTTAGTATCAATCAGTTATGGCCCTCAGAAACATGGATTTGGACTTTTACGAGTGCATCAATAATTGATGAGCCCGTGGCACCACTCAATTTCGCCGATTCGCTTTGCGAACGGCGGGACTTGGTGGTAAGGCATCTCGACCGTAAGCGCATTCATCCACGGATAAAGCTTTAGCTTTCAGCGGTCGGGGTAAAAAACCGATCAATCCGGCCTGGCGGGAGGTTGTGGACAGCCTCCCGGAGTTCTGCAAGGCAAATCCGCACCGAAGGTGTGGTGTGTTCTGAAAGGGGGATGGTTTATGAAGGTTCTTGTAAGTGATCCGCTATCGGATGTTGGTGTTCGAATATTTCAAGAAACCCAGGGTATCCATGTAGATGTCAACACCGGTCTTGCCCCTGAGGCACTCAAGGAGATTATCGGTCAGTATGATGGTCTTGTGATCAGAAGTGCCACAAAAGTAACTGCCGATATTATCGAGGCCGCTCATAAACTGAAGGTAGTCGGCAGGGCGGGGATAGGGCTGGACAATGTGGACATTAAGGCCGCAAGCCGTCATGGGATAGTTGTCATGAACACCCCGGAAGGAAACACCATCACAACGGCCGAGCACACCATCGCCATGATCATGGCACTTTCCCGTAATATACCGCAGGCCACCGCATCTCTAAAAGATGGAAAATGGGAGAAGAAGAAACTGAAAGGGAGGGAATTGTTCAACAAGACCCTGGGTCTGGTTGGCTCCGGAAATATTGGACGCATTGTGGCTGACAGGGCAAAGGGTTTGAAAATGAAGGTAATTGTCCATGATCCCTATATTAAACCGGAGGTCCTTGAAAAGCTCGATCTCGAACCTGTCTCCCTGGACGAACTGTTTGAACGGGCGGATTACATCACTATTCATACACCCAAAACCGACGAGACCACAAACATGATCAATGGCGAGGCCATGGCAAAAATGAAAGAGGGGGCTATGGTGGTCAACTGTGCTCGCGGCGGAATAGTGAATGAGGACGATCTTTATGGGGCCCTGGAGTCTGGTCACCTGGGAGGGGCCGCGGTGGATGTCTTTGTTACTGAACCGCCCGGTGAATCAAAACTTATGGGTCTTCCGAATTTTATATGTACCCCGCACCTCGGCGCCTCCACCGGGGAGGCCCAGGACAATGTGGCCAGGGATGTGGCCGATCAGATCGCGGCATACCTCCTTCACGGTTCCGTAAAAAACGCCGTCAATGTCCCCAGTATCAGCGGCGAACTTATGAGCACACTTCGGCCTTATGTCACGCTTGTGGAGAGAATGGGGGCTTTACAGTCCCAACTCGGACGCAGCGCTATCCTGGAGGCCCAGATCAACTATCTGGGCGCGGTCACCGAATATGATGCCACGCCTTTGACAACGGCCATGCTCAAGGGGCTCCTCACGCCGATCCTCAAGGATGACGTTAATTTCGTCAATGCCCCCTATGTTGCCGCTGATCAAGGCATCAAAGTGGTTGAATCCAAAACCAGTACCTCCGAGAATTTTTCCAGCCTCATCATGCTCAAGGTCAAGACCTTAGAGGGTGAAAACATCGTTTCAGGAACCATTTTCGGCCAGACTCTTCCAAGAATCCTTCGCATCAATGATTTTTATCTGGAGGCCATTCCCGAGGGGCACATACTCCTCATAGAAAATGAAGACAGCCCGGGTGTTATCGGTTTGATCACAACTACCCTCGGAAACCATGAAATCAACATAAGTCGCATGCATGTAGGTGAAGAAAAGGAAAAGAAACAGAACATTATTTTTCTTGCCACCAGTACGGTCGTAAGCAATGAAATCCTGGAAGAGTTGCGTAATCTTGAGAATGTTCATTCAGTAACGAAAATTGAGTTGTAAACAATCCAACAGGATTGATTTACCTTTAAAATGGGTACAGGAGGTCCGTTGCAAAGTTTGCTGCGAACCGGAACCCCAATTAGTGCTCATCCAGAAACTGACGTTTTTGAATTCGCGCTATCAGCCATCAGCTTTCGGC
>DAOUXC010000201.1 GCA_030666795.1 Desulfobacteraceae bacterium | reverse complement strand
TGAATTCACTTCAAATGGCGGGGGAGGGGAAGCCCTCCCTCGCTGAGGAAAAAGGCGTAGTGCAACTTTTTACGAGGTTATCATTTTGATATCGAGGAAAACGTGACAGCGAGGGATCTGGCACTAAAGGTACTGAACAGCCTGGATCTCAGCCATGGATTCCCGGAACAATACCTGGACCGAGCATTCAGGAGTGATCCCGGTCTGAATGAGAGAGACCGGGCCTTTTCGGTCCACCTGGTTCAGGGAGTTTTTCGGTGGCGGCTTCGATTAGACTGGATTATTAGAAAGACCGTTAACTTTCCTTTTAAGAAGATAGAACCGTCTGTTTTAAACATCCTCCGCATTGCGCTTTTTCAGATATTTTTCATGGACCGGGTACCTGAATCCGCTGCAGTGAATGAGGCGGTCAGGCAGGCCGGGGATATGAGAAGGCGTCATGTGGCAGGATTTGTCAACGGCATTCTGAGGAATATCTGCCGCCGAAAGGACGGGTACGCCTTACCCGACCGTGAAAACGATCCGGTGACTTACCTTTCTGTTTTTCATTCCTATCCCGCCTGGTTAGTGAAAAAATGGATCAGGGAATTGGGAATGGATTCCGTTGGGCATCTGCTTGAGGCGGGAAACAGGATCCCCGGCCTGGTTATCAGGTGCAATCACTTGAAGATTGACAGAGACGGGCTGATCGAACGCCTGAAAGAAGAGGGTGTAACCGGCAAGGCAACACCCCATGCGCCCGAGGGCCTGAAAATTTCGGGTGTAAAAGGACCGGTGAACAACCTGAAAGCCTTTAAGGAAGGTTTGTTTCAGGTCCAGGACGAGGCCGCACAGATCTGCGCGCATCTTCTTTCCCCCGGACCGGAAGAGCGGATCCTCGATCTCTGTGCGGGTCTGGGAGGCAAGTCAACTCATATTGCCCAGCTTACGGGGAACAGGGGGTTGGTTGTCGCCCTTGACATAAGCCATAACAGGCTGATAAGGCTTAGTGACAGTTCATCCCGTCTCGGTATCGGTTGTATTCGCCCGGTCGTTGCAGATGCGAGGAACCGCCTTTCTTCCCTGTTTCATTGTTTATTTGACAAAATTCTTATTGATGGGCCCTGTTCGGGTCTTGGAACTCTTTCCAGGCATCCGGACGGGAAATGGACCAAAACCGAAGACCAGATAAACAGGTTGGCGCGATTACAGAAAGGACTCCTTAATCAGGCAGTGTCCCTGCTTCGAAAAGGATGCACAATGCTTTATGTAACCTGTACCATCTCAAGACAGGAAAACGAGAACGTGGTCAAGGGTTTTTTGGAGGAAAATAAAGGAATAGGGCTTGAAAATTTGAAAGACCATGCTCCTGACTGGGGTCTCGATCTGATTGATGACCAGGGTTTTTTAAAGACCCTTCCGCACGCTCACGGTATGGATGGCTTTTTCGGGGCATTGTTTAAGAAACTCTAAGCAAGGTTTTTCATAAGGCGAGCACATGGTTTCTTTGAAAATTGACGGTCTGAATGATCGTGGCGCAAGGCGCAGGGTTCATGGCGCAGGGCATTTCATCAGATAGTTTTTTTCATGTTCCTTTCGCCTTGTGCCATGCGCCTTGTGCCACTTTGATTATTGAAAAAAATCGTTTAGCGATTCAGGCTTAGCTAATGTAATACTAAAACGATATACATGTAACGGAGGAACCCACATGGGAAAAATTGCACCCTCGATTCTTTCGGCGGATTTCACTCGTCTTGGGGAGGAAATCAGGGAAGTGGAAAAGGCAGGGGCTGACTATATACACATTGATGTTATGGACGGTCACTTTGTCCCCAACATTACCATAGGCCCCATGATCGTCAAGGCCGCCCGGAGAATTACAAACCTGCCCCTTGATGTCCATTTAATGATATCAGACCCGGACAATTTCATTGATGAGTTTGCCGGGGCGGGCGCGGACATTATAACCGTGCATCCGGAAACCCTGTGCCATCTTCACCGGACGATTCAGCACATAAAGACAAAAGGAGTGAGATCAAGCGTCTCCCTGAATCCTGCCACGTCCCTGGATTGCCTGGAATATATTTTGGATGATCTTGATATGGTTATGTTGATGACTGTCAACCCGGGTTTTGGTGGCCAGGAATTTATACCCGAGGTGATCCCCAAGATTAAAAAACTGCGGGACATGGTTGATAAAAGGGGCCTGGACATTGAAATCGAAGTAGACGGAGGTATCGGTCCGGAAACAATCGGTACGGTGTCCTCGGCAGGCGCCAATGTGTTTGTTGCGGGTTCGGCTATTTTTCACAGTGATGATTATGAAAAAACCATACGTTTGATGCGGGAGAGGATGGCACCTTAAGGTTCCCTGAAACCATCCCTCAAACTAAAAAGGAGAGCTGGCCGGTGTCCGATTCAGAAATGGCCACTTTCGGATGAGCATTAATTACTCAAAAGGAGAAATTTTAATGAATAAAAAACGTGGAATATTGTTCTGGTTGTTTATAACGGGTCTGGTTCTAACATGGATTGTCATGCCGGCACTTGCCGAAGAGATAAAGCCTTCGGAAGACAAAGTTGCTGTGGTTAACGGATCAGTGGTCTCACGTGTGAGTTTTGACAGGGAAATGAGCGGCATCCGGCAACGGTTCTCGAGCATGGGAAGACCGGTCTCTCCCTCACAGCTTCCGGAACTTGAAAAAAGAGTCCTTGACAACCTTATCAACATTGAGTTGCTTTATCAGCAAAGCCAAAAGGTGGGAACCAAAGTTGAAGAGGCAGAAATCAATGCGCAGTTCGAGGCTCTGAAAAAACGATTTCCCACGGAAGCCGAATTCAATAATGCCATAAAAAAAATGAACCTCACCGAAACCGTCATGAAATCACAGATAAGCAGGGGTATTTCTATCCAGCGTTTTCTGGACAAAATGACCCTCGGGAAAGCGGAGGTTTCCGAAGAAGAAATCAAGGCATACTATGACAGCCATACAAACCTTTTCAAAAAACCGGAGCAGATTCGGGCAAGCCATATTCTGATTAAGGTTGAACCCGGGGCAGACGAAAAGAATAAGGCAAAAACACGCAAACAGATTGAAAATATACGGCAGAGACTGGTAAAGGGCGAAGACTTCGGCTCGCTTGCAAAGGAATTTTCCCAGTGTCCCAGCAGCGCCAAGGGCGGGGACCTGAATTATTTCGGGAGGAGACAGATGGCCAAACCTTTTGAAGACGCGGCATTTGCCCTTAAGGTGGGTGAATTGAGCGACGTTGTGGAGACACGGTTCGGATACCATCTGATCAAACTCACAGACAAAAAGCCTGCAAGCACACACAGTTACAAGGACATGAAAGACCGGATCAAGAAGAAGCTGATGCAGGAAAAAGTCCGGGTAGAAGTAAGCAACTATGTTCAGGAGCTGAAAAAGACAGCAAAAATTGAGAGATTACTTGGAAAAGAGGTAAAGTGACTGAAATTCCCTGAAAAAGCCTTTACTTTAAAGCCGCTTTTTCGCCTGATGTCTATTTGTTTCAAAGCGCTAAAATTTTATGAGCATTGGAGCCGCGTGATCAAATATTTTGACTATCAAATCATGGTCTGTTATATTGTTGAATTACTATGCCCGGAGGGATGGCCGAGTGGTTGAAGGCGGCGGTCTTGAAAACCGTTGTCCCGCGAGGGACCGTGGGTTCGAATCCTACTCCCTCCGCCAGAAAAAAGAATTTGAGTAAGGCATGTCATAAACACCCGCGGAGAGATGGCCGAGCCGGCTGAAGGCGCTCGCCTGCTAAGCGAGTATGGGGCGAAAGTTCCATCGAGGGTTCGAATCCCTCTCTCTCCGCCATTTAACAGCCCCTTCCCATGCGATTAACTCCCGGAAAACTCTTTATCCTTTATAAATGGCTTTTTACAAAGCAACACACAACAGCGGCCATTGATATTACCCATCGCTGTAATCTCAAGTGTGTTCATTGCTACTGGTGGAAAGAGGATCATCCTCCGGAATTGAATGACCGGGAGATGATAACCTTTATGAAAGGGTTACGGGCAAAGGGCTTGAGGGCGGCTATTTTATACGGCGGTGAGCCAACCCTTCGACCGGAAATATGCCGCATGGCCGGCAGAATTTTTGATGCAACACTGGCCTTTACCAATGTAACAAACGGATTTCCCGAACTGGAAAACGGACAGTGGATACTGTCTCTTGACGGTCCCAGGGACATGAATGACAGGATTCGCGGGAAGGGCGTTTACGACCTGGCAGTAGATAATCTGGTTGAAGCATCCCTGCCTCCCATTGTCCACATGACCATCACACGCCTTAACCAGGACCGGATAGAGGATTTTGTCAAAGAAATGATGGGGCTTCCTATCAAGGGGCTTGGCTTTTCATTTTACACACCGGATCGAGGCTCGAATGATACGGGTCTTTTTATACCTCTTGAGGAGAGAAACCGTTTGGCGATTCGCATTGTCTCCTTGCGGAAAAGGTATGGTGAAAAAATCGGTTTTACAAGGGCCATGGCGCGCCAGTTCCTGAGCCATGGCGATTTTATTAAGTGGAACAGCCTTTCAACATGCCCGGTCGGCAAAATAGTCCGGTGTTTCAAATCAAACGGGCAGCCGAAGGCCTGCACATACGGCGATAACGCTGACTGCTCCCGCTGCGGGTGTACAGCAGTTGCGGCTTACCGAGGGGCCTTTCATCCTTTCGATTATATGACTCTGAGGGTGATACTCGGCCTCATGGTGCCCGAATATCAAGTATCCGGTGGTCCCGTAAAGTAAAGAATCCTGGCCCACAGGACCAGGCTTTGGTTATCCCCAGAGGGGATTTGCTTTATTGAAAGTTCATTGACTTATTTAAATTCCAAATAACAAATCACAAAAAGCAAACAAATAACAATGACCGAAATTCAAATTCCCAAACCGGCTTTGGTTATTGGTATTTAGAATTTAAGATTTTTACCTGTCGAAGCGAAGCATAGATCCCGCTATCGGGGCCTTTGGCACGGTGTTTGTAATTTGTTTATTGAGATTTGGAATTTATTTGGAATTTGGTGCTTGCAATTTGGAATTTCAAATACTCCGTGAACAGTTTCCATTTTTTTTAACGGGCTTTACAGGATTGACATATTTTTATTATCGCTATAATTTGCGCCAAACTGGTCCTTCTCTGGTATCGGTCACCTCTATCCCCATGTCCTTTAGTTCCCGACGCAACCGGTCAGAGGTCTCCCAATCCTTGTCCCGTCTGGCCCGTTCTCTTTTTTCAATCAGGTCTTCCACATCTTTATCGGCCTCTGGTATTTCAAGTTTCATGACGCCTAACACCGAATTGACCGTTTCAAGGGCCTTCAGGACTTTTTCCTTGTCTTTGCCTGATAAGCCATAACGATCCATTTTTCTGTTGATGCGTCGGGTGAACTGGAAAAGGGCCGCTAATGCCGCAGAGACGTTAAAGTCGTCATCCATGGATTCCACGGATTTTTTCCTCAGATCATAAACAACCTGATCCGTATCCTGATCGGCAGGACCCGTCATGCAGGAATAAAGCTTCTGCACGAACGTATCTAAGTGAGCGATTGTATTTCTCGCGGTTTCAAGTTTTTTCCAGGAGAAAACGATCGGTCTTCTGTAGTGGCTGCTTAGCAGCCAGTAGCGAATTTCCCTCCCTGTGTAACCCCGATCTAAAATATCCCTCAACGTCAGCTTTTCGTTTTCAGGTTCCGGAGAATTATCTCCACCGTTTACCATTACCATTTCATTATGGATCCAGAAACCGGCAGGGGCCTTCCCGGTAGCTGCCCGACTGATAGCTATCGTGTTTTCGTGGTGCGGAAATACCAGGTCAACACCGCTTGTATGTATATCATAATTGTCCCCTAAGTGTTTCATGGCAATTGCCGGACACTGCAGGTGCCAGCTCGGCCGGACATTACCCCAGAGGGTATGGTAGAATATTCCCTTTTTCAGTTCATTGAGGGTTGTTCTTTTCAAAAGCGTAAAATCCCGGGGATTGTCCTTTTCGTATTGCTCCAGGTCCACGGTCTTTCCGAGCCTGATTTTGTTTAGATCAATACGTGAGAGTTTGCCGTATTCCTTGAACCGGGAGATATCAAAGTATATGGAATGGAATTTTTCGTAAGCGTATCCCTTCTCAAGCAGTTTCTGTGCTAACTGAATCATGTCATCCACATGCTCGGTCGCCCTCGGATACCCGGTCGCCCTTTTTATATTCAGCTCGTCAAGATCCTCCATGAACGCCCTGTAATACTGCTCCGTGAAATCCTTTAGAGACATCCCCGCACTTTCCGCCTCCTCAATAGTCCGGTCGTCCAGGTCCGTAACATTCATGATATGGGTTACGGCACATCCCTTGGACTCAAAGTAACGCCTGATCAGATCGGAAAAAAGGAACCGTCTGCACTGGTCGACCCCAATCAACCGGCAGAGCGTGGGACCACATGAGTATATACTCACGTGGTTTTCTTCTATGGGGACGAATTCCTCCTTCTTGCGGGTCAGGGTGTTATATATGCGTAGACCGGTTTTTTTCTTGGCCACGAACAGAGGCGTGCTCAGGTATCTCTCACCCCCGTCCGGCAGGATGACGACGATTCGACCTTCCCTCATCTCCCCGGCAAGCCTGAAGGCCGCCGCCATCGCCGCCCCGGAACTCATTCCAACAAAAATGCCCTCTTCTTTGGCGAGCAGACGCGACGTCTCATATGCCTCTTCATCATCTATCTGTATAATCCTGCCTAAGCGTTCTTTTTGGAATATACCCGGCTGATAAGACTCCTTCATGTTTTTGAGGCCCTGGATCTTATGGCCGAGGTAAGGTTCGACACCCACGATTTCAACCTCGGGATTTAGTTCCGCAAACCTTCTCGTCAAGCCCATTAAGGTGCCGGTGGTACCCATGGTGGCAACAATCGCGTTAAGATTGTGCTTTGTCTGTCCCCATATCTCCATTGCCGTGCCTTCATAGTG
>DAOUXC010000036.1 GCA_030666795.1 Desulfobacteraceae bacterium | reverse complement strand
TTATTTCATTTCCCCCATTGGGTGAAACTGGCATGTCTTCTCTACTGGGCTATCATTCTTTTGATATCAGAGAGTTACGGCTTTTTAACCGTGAACCGTGAACGTTGAACCACTTAACCTGGGTTAAATCTCCCTGTTCAATAAATCATCCATCCCTCAATTGTTTCCCTGTCATTGCCAGAAACACCTCTCCCAGGTCTAAACAGTCGGGCGTTTCCCGGATGAGTTTTTCGGGAGACCCCTGTTTTACAATCCGGCCTTCATCCATAATGGCCACCCTGTTGCAGATCTTTTCCGCCTCTTCCATGTAATGGGTAGTATAGACCATGGTGATACCAAATGCTTTCAATTCCAGCAGCCTTTCCATGATCATGTTTCGTGACTGGGCATCTATGCCCACTGTGGGGTCATCCAGGAAAAGCATTCGGGGTCGGTGCAGAATACCCACTGCAAGGTTCGCCCGCCGTTTCATGCCGCCCGAATAGGTGTCTACCCGCTGCCGGGATTTTTCCTCAAGGCAGACCAGTTCAAGGGATTCCTGAATTCGTTTTTCAAGTTCCGGCCCTTTCAGACCATACATTCCGCCGAAAAACTTCAGATTTTCACGGACCGTCAGATCCGGATAAAGGGCGATGTCCTGGGGCACCAGTCCGATGAGGCCCTTTACCCGGGACGGGTATTTCAGACCATCTATCCCGCAGATAAATACCGAACCGCCCGTGGGCCGCATCGTGGTGCTCATGATGGAGATGGCCGTGGTTTTTCCGGCGCCGTTGGGCCCCAGAAGACCGTATATTTCACCCTCGTTAACGGATATGTTCAGGTTGCGCAGCGCCGGTAGCCTGGTCTTGGGATAGATCTTTATCAGATCGGTACCCACCAGGATTTTTAAGCCGGGCTTCGCAGTCGTCTGTTCCATAAATCCGGGTGATAGGGTCGTTTTCATCTTCCAACCTGTTCATCAGTAAGTCAGGGTATCCGAACCCGTTAAGATGAGTTTACCTGAACTTTTTGAGAATTTACGGTGAGCCAGCCAAAAGCGCCGTCCGCACCGAGTTTCAGACAGCAAATACGCCCAGATCCAAGCACCTCGTCTTTTTTAACCATATTCAGTTGATCAGAGTCGATTGCTGGATTCTGAAAAGATCCATGAATAGTATTGGATCGGACGGAGAGAGCGGCAATCGCTATATCAAAGGCGGGGCCGATTGGTACGCCGCCGTAAACATGCGTATAGGAGGCGACCCTTGCCCTCGCAGGAATGATATCGCCGTAGGATTCTTCCCTCTGGCTGTAACCGTCGGCGCCCAGAAAATAAATCGTGCTCTCGGGTAGCCGAATCCGTCCGCGCAGGAAATTGCCCATTTGCACATCTTCAATATAACCGTAAGGTGAAACGCCGTCTTCCTCCCGGGTCAGCACGAAAAAACAGGCTCCCTCCCCGATAATCGCATGCTTTAAGGCATTTAGGGAAGTCTCGTTTCCTTTTCTCGCGTTACCGTTATACCGGTTATGCCAGTAATACCCCAGAACTTTACAGTATTCGTCTACGCCACCCACCAGTACCGTATCCACCCGTCCTTCCTTCAACCATTGAAGGGCGCACATAAAAGCCGAGGGAATGGACATATCATACTGGCTGACGGACAGGTTCGGTCCCATCTCATTGAGAAAGAGCGAGAGATTTCCGGCCGCGGCATTGTGGACTGAGTTGGCAAACTTGGTCGGCGAACCGCAGGGATCGTCCGAATCGATCATTGAGTGTTGGAAATCAAACGTATTGCAGGTGGCCCCATAACCGGTCGCCACGATAATTCCCATTCTGCGTCGTCCCGTTTCGAGCATGCCCGCGTCTTTTAGGGCGTAAAGACTTGACAGAAGTGTCATGCGGATATAATGGCCGGCCCGCCGCAAGGCCCTTTTCTCCACATAGGAGGCAAGGTCGGATGTGTCGGCGAGAAGGGCCGGAACTTCGATTTGTCCTTTTGAAGATTCCATGGAAACGGTGGTCGCCATTTTCTTCGGGTGGATCAGAGCTTGTTCCAGCATTGCCAGACCTGCGCCGAACCCTCCCAACACACCTATCCCTTTAATGGAAATTTTCACACTTGATAACCTCGTAAAAAATCACTATGCGACTTTCTACTCGGCGGAGGAGGGCTGCCCCTCCCCCGCCATTTGAAGTGAATTCGAATGGTTCCACCCCTACCCCAGACCGGGGCTTAATCGCCCTCGGCCTGTTGATGGACTTTTTATGAGTCCATCAAACTTAATTTTCTCCCGTACCGAGAACCAGAACCGCGTTGTTGCCGCCGAATGCAAGTGTTTCCGAGAGGGCCGCCCGGCCGTTTATCTCCGTATTACTGTCCACCGGAGATGCCGGCAGTTCCGGATCGGGGGTCTTGAAGCCGATGCTGGCGGGTATCCGCCCTTTTTCCAGACTGGCTATGGTAAAGGCGGCCTCTATCGCGCCTGAAGCCCCGAGCGTGTGACCCGTGTACCCCTTGGTTGAAATAAAAGGAATTCCGGGCAGGATTTCATCTAATACCCGGCTTTCGATAAGGTCGTTGTCTCGAGTGCCCGTACCGTGCGCGTTTACGAATGCAAGATCGGAACTATTTAGACCGCTTGTCCGGAGGGCCTCTTGAATTGCCAGTATCAGGCCCTTGCCGTCCGGTCTGGGTTTTGTAAAGTGGTACGCGTCCGAGGCGGACCCGTAACCCAGGACAAAAGCCCTTGGAGATAAACCATTTTTTCGAAGCAGCCTTTCCGAAACCAGGACAAACACGGCGGCACCCTCACCCAGGTTCAGACCGTTGCGTTCGGCGTCAAAGGGTTTGCAGGGGGAATCGGCATTTATAAACAGTGATTTGAAACCGGTATAGGTGACCCTATAGAGTTCGTCGGCACCGCCGGCGATCACTGCATCGCATAATCCGGAACTGATCCATGAAGCAGCGATTCCCAGGGCATCGCTTCCTGCCGAACAGGCGTTGACCACTGTCATACAGGGACCGCCGATCCCGAACTCGGCGGCGATACTGTTTGTGGGATTGCTGATCAGGAATCGATCAACCGGCGCTATGTAAGGGTCGCAGCCCTCTGTGTTGTCCCGGTAAAAGGCCTCGTTGTTCATGGAGCTTCCCACATTGGTCCCGATACACACACCGGTCTTCAGTTGTCTCAGGTTCTCGATTGTCAGTCCGGCGTCATCAAGCGCTCCCAGCGTGGCGGTAAAAGCCAGTTTGCTCGTCCTCAACAGGTTGCCGTTATTTATTCTGTCTTCGGGAAAAAAGTCTTTCTCAATTTCAAACACGGGAAAGGAAAATTTATGTTTGAATGGAAACCGGGTGGGGGGCCCAGGGTGACGTTTTCCAGCATACAATGAATCCATGCATTGCCGCAGCGTCAGACCGGCAGCACAAAGACATCCTATTCCGGCTATGGCGACAGGTCGCATGCTCATCATTTAGGAAGTCGCGCCTCTATGAATGTGGCAAGGGTGTTTATGGACTGCAGGGCGGGACGCCCTTCTTTCATATCCCTGATAACAACACCGAAGTGCTTTTCAACCTGAAACACGATCTCTATGGCATCAATGGAATCCAGACCGAATCTCTTTCCAAAGAGGGGTTCGTCATCTTCTATCTCTTCCGGTGTAACGTCTTCGATGTTGAGTTCTTTGATAATGATTTTTTTAAGATCTTCCTTCAATGACATGGTTTTACCTGGGTTAAGAGGTTCAAGGTTCACGGTTAAAGAGCCATAACTGCCTGATATAAGGAAAATGATACGTCAGTAAAGACGACACGCATGTTTCACTTTTAAACTGCAAGGGTTTGAAGTGATCTAAAGTTAAGGAATTCTGTCAATTATATAAAACCAGTGGAGCAAAACGACTCCATAACTCTATGAACTCAAGATCACTTTTGACACTTTGAATTTGTATGTCTGATGGATTCCAATGGATTATAGCCTCACGCGGCGCAAGCGCCTGCGCTGCACGTTGAACCTTGAACCCTGAACTTTGAACCCCTTAATCTAGTTTTTTACAACTGTCGGATCAGTGTCCGGAGTTCTTCAAATATTTCAGATTCTCTTTCTGCGCAGTCCCTAAGGATATCGGCCATGGCCGAATAGCTTTCGGATGGGGACGCCCGGTTTTTACAGATTCTCGATCCGATAACAGCGAATTCCCGCCATCGGTCACCCGCACTGGTCATTTTTTCGGAGATTTCCAGTAGGCGATCTTCTTTCAAAACACCACCGGCCTCTTGCAGAAAGGCCGAATACATAAAACGGAATCCACCGCCGCCGGTGCCGATTTCTTCCTGCATCCGGATAACCTGACCAACGTACAGGGAAGCCTTGCGCTTGCCGAGTTTTCGGGGCCATTTTTCAAACTGGTTTGCCAGAAAACGGATCCCGCGAACACCCATAAACGGACCTGGCGTTTTCAGCATTCGGAGGCAGACTCCCTTAATGCCCTTGACAATTGCCCCGGACAAATCCATCTGTTCCGGAACGCGGGTCAAATAATACATCGTACCTTTGGGGGCCAGCGGGCCCTTTGCAAAGCGGGCCTTTAACAAGTCCTTTTCGGAACAATGTACGGGCTCGGGAAAGACCGGATCGCTGATGAGGTAACCGTGCCCATTTTTCCCGAACACAACCAAATTGTGCATGTTGAAATGAAACCTGAAAGCGGGCGGAAAATAGGGTAGCCAGTACGCGCCTGTGCGGCATGCAACCGGAACTCCCTCCCCAAGTTTGCGATCCAGTTCAGACATGGCCCTTTCAGGATCTTTGAATTTCTGCCAGTGGACATCGACGCCAAGCCTTTTTGTAAGGCCCTTGAAAATACCCCCCAACTCGCATCGGTAAGTGGTGAGCGGCAGCTTATTGACCTTGAGAAAGGGCAGATAACCGAAAAAAAGACCGCCCCCGATCCCAAAGGCCATGGCTTCACTGATATTCACACCATAGTGAGAGAGCAGATTTGAGGTCACACCGCTCTCGCAGTGCGCCGATTGTTTATGCGAAAAATTAATTTGCGTCATTTTTAAGATTATCGCGATATATGGGTTATTCTAACCCGGGAACCTTAAGCAATTCTTCCACCTCGATCTCAAAAACCCGGCCATACCGTTTGAGAACGGAAGGTTTCAATTTTCTGAATACCGAGGGTTTCAGATGGAGTTTGACACGCAACCGACTGAAACCGACGTATTTAGAGAGAAGACTCAAATTCATCTGATTTTTTGCCATATGAAAAGCCAACGGGCTCAATTTGCCGGCTTTTATTTTTTTTACGGTCTGTGAGACTTCTTCCTCGATTAACGTCCACGCCTGGTCGTTGGCGATATTTTTCGGTTCCCAGCCGGCGCTCTGTGCCAGGATATAACTGCCGTTTTCATCCACCGCGTAGCAGATCTCTCGCAGATCATCCGTGATCATACCTTTATTCTGGGGGACTTCATTGACTTTCATCCGGTGCTCCGTTGAGTCATGAGAATGCCGGTTCACAGTATGGTTGTCAAAAAAAAACGGGGGAATGCTAAATCTTAACCCCCGACATCTAAAACCCGGTAAGAGAATAAACCATTGCGGATGAAATGGCAATACCCGGTTTGATTTCAGATTGATTTTGCCGAAACATCTTAGCCCTTTGAAAAATCAGGGAATGATGCAACTTCATTGCAAGCGTGAGGTTTTTCCCTCCACTTTCTCAATAATTCTCCCGCAGACCCCCTCTTGACTCAGACCGGCGCATTTGATTGTGATGTCCGCGTACTTCCTGTAGAGCGTGAAACGTTCCTCAAACAGGTCTGCAAAACTCTGGCCAGAACGTTTTGCGAGACCCCTTGTCCCGAAGTCATGAACCCTTGATTCAAGGGTAATCAGATCCACATCGAGAAAAATGGCAACACCACAGGACTTGAGATAATCCATGGCAGGATCGCTGTACACGGCACTGCCACCGGTGGCTATGACATGGTTGCGAACCGAGAGCCCAAGCAGGATCTCCTCTTCGATCCTGCGAAGACCCGCGTACCCGTCCTGGTCGACGATCTCTTGCAGGGTGCGGCCCTGTGACGTCTGAATAAGGACGTCCGTATCCACATAGTCTCGTGAAGTCTGCTTTGCCAGGATCACGCCGACCGTACTCTTACCCGCGCCGGGCATGCCGATCAATATGAGATTAGAGCGTTCTTCTTTCATGGTTTTCAAAGGCCCTGAAGTATTGTATACGTGGCCGAGCCCAATAAAATTCCGATTATCCTGTGGATAAGAGGCTTTCCGATTAAATCAGATATGATTACCAAATAATTTTTCCTTTAAAACTAAACTTGCGGTAATGAATACTGTAAAATCGATTATAATCGCTAAAAACCATTGTGGTATTGCTGATAAAAAAAACTGCAGGTCTATTTTTGAAACTGTGGCAAAATTACTGAACAGCAAACCTGCTAAAAAAGGTAAAATGCTTATGATGACAATTGGTAAAGAAAACCTGAAATTTCCAAAAAGGCATTTTAGCCCCAAAGATATGCTTGGGAGTCTTTCCTTTGTAAAAAAGACTATTGGAAATATATATATTGCTATTATATCTACAACTACTGAAGTAGTTCCGGTAATAATTTTTGTATTCAATTCAAGGAGCAAGCTGATAAATAATAAAACTAAGTTAGGGATATGCAGTATCAGGCTGACTATAAAATAATTCCACCAATGATCTCTGAATAACTGGCCCCACGAGACTTCCCTTATGTTATTGATGATTGTTATAAACCTACCATAAATCAAAGGATATATAACAATCAACAAAAGCTTGGTAAAAACCAGCAATGGGCTTCCAAGATTCTTATCTGAATTTAGCAGGAAAAAGTATGGGGCAAAAAAAATAATAGTTGGGATTAGTATTAGTGCGAAATTGGATTTTATTAAATCAATCGCCCTTATAAAATATGGCCATATTGAATTATTCATTTAATTTTTATTATCACCGTCCTAAGGCAAAAGGCTTGATATATCATTTGAACCTATACCCATCTCCCTGTCTTTTTCCTGTATTGCAGCCAGGCTTCGCCGAACGTGTCTTCGAGCTTTTTCTCTTCATACCTGATAAACACCATATCCATGAAAATCCCGAAGGCCAGGACAACTGTGTAGGGTGTAAAAGATCCCATGAGCATCGCGATCCCCAAAAGGATGAGTACGAACCCAAGATACATTGGATGTCTTGAAATTTTGAACACCCCTCTCGTGATCAATTTAGCTGATTTTTCAAGGGGTTTGACCGTTGTTTCATTTTTCTTGAATGATTTGTCGGCGGAAAAATTGATAATAATACCAAACGCCAGAGGAATAACGCCCAACAGGTTCCAGGGCAAAGCAAGGACTTTGGTCCCCGGCAACAGAAAATGGAGAAATACCATAATTGTTACAGCGCTAAACAGATAAATTGGGGGTATAATTTTTATTGCTTTCGTTTTTTCCATCCTATTCAGAAATCCCGGCCCGGCCTTAGAAGGCCAGCCTGCATTCACCCGGTTACCGCCCGCAATAATCATGAGTCTGTTCCCCGGGAAACATCCAGAAACCAGTAACCATCCCGGAAAACCTTCTCCTTTTTTTCAAGGCAAATTGGAAAAGAAAATATCGGACCGTCGGTAACTACAGTGTGATATTCACCTTCTTCACCTGAAGCATCGATTCCTGCTTCAACCATATCGGCAATAACCTTAAGGTCAAGCGTCCTGCCCAGAAAACTGTTGTCCAAAGTACCCTCTTTGGTTACAATTACCGTGGCCTTGAAACCAAGGTCCAGAAATTCCTCCAGGATATCCTGTCGCTCCTCTTTCCAGAGTGGCTCATAGGGTCTGATCGCTTCGGATGAGCACACGCGTTCTACCCATTCAAGATGGGCATCGAGATCAATATCGCCAAAAACTCCGCATTCAATGCCTCCCTCTTTGAACCTGCGAATAACCGAAAGGAAATTGTCCTCATAATCGGCCCAGGATGATTCGCACACGACAAGCGGAATTCCCAATGCCTCGGACTGGGCCTTAATAAGGTCTACCGGCAGGCCATGGGACCCGGATCTTTCACCATCTTCGGTCAGCATTGTAAAAAGAGCTTCTGGTATTCCTTTGCCTTGAATAGCCCTGTAAAGGGCTAAGCAGGAATCTTTTCCTCCGCTCCAAGAGCAGAAAAAAGGGCACCCTTCGATTGATGTCATAACCGGTATGATATCCTCCCTTTACCTCGCAGACCCCGCAACATTCTTAACCTTATAGGCCATCACCCTGTTATCAAAAAAAGTGGGAATGAGCAGAAGTTTTTTAGTCTTGATATATTCGAGATCAGCGGAATTGATTTTTGAGGATGTGGTGTCCATAAGTACGATTACTTGACCGGAAGCAGTGACCAGGGATGTCTTGCCTTTCCAGTCTGATATGAAATAATTCCCCCGCCCGTCTGATCTCAGTCCGTCTATGCCGGAACCCACCCTTGTCAGGGTGGTTATCTTTTTATCGGCCAGGTTGACTGCCTTTATGGAACCGTCACCCGAGTTACCCACCACCAATCTCTTTTCTTCCATGCAGAGTCCGTTGGGGCTGCTGATTTCCCTTCCCTTCACCCAGACGGTCATCTTTCCTTGAGTCAGCCTATAGATCACGCTGTTTTGGGAAGACATATCCGTAACGTAAACATTACCCGATGCATCGGTAGCCACATCATTCAAAAACAGTGCTCCGGCCGCAGGATATTTAGCTAAGATCTTTCCGGTCTTCAAATCTATCTCGACAAGTTGGTCGACATCAGAGACATAGAGCTTGTTCCCATAGATAGCCGAACCTTTGGGCGCGTTTAATCCCGCTGCCCATTTAAGGACCTCTATCTTTCCATCTAAAGAGACTTTTGATATAAATCCCTGCCCGTTCTTTTCCGTTGATTTTCCGTTGATACTGGAAACATAAAGGATATTTCCGGATTCATCATAAAGGACAGATTCAGGGACTCGAAGCTCTTTTTCGGTTTCCCATTGTTTGATCAACCTGTATTCGATCCTGCGGCCATCATCCGCCATCACGTTCCGCACTCCCGAAAAAGCGAGGATCGAAAAGCAGAGAACTGAAATAGAACCTATCAGAGAGATTTTTTTCATAATAACACCCCCTTACATTATCTCTCCTGCCAGGTGGGTCTCACGGTAAGCTCGTTCAAAGAAACACCTTCAGGATGGATTAAAGCAAAGTGGACAGCATTTGCGATGTGCTCGGGTTTCAAAATTACCCCTTTGTCAAGGGGCAAAGGAGAACCACCCTGCGTAAACGAATCAAAAAAAGCTGTTTTCGTCATACCCGGGTTGACCAAGGTTACTCGAATATTATGACCCTGGACCTCATTGCGCAAGGCCTCGGAAAAGGCTCGAACCGCAAATTTTGTCGCCGAATACATGGCAAAGTTGGGCGAATACTTTACAGCGGCCACGGAACCGATATTTACAATATCCCCATGTTCCCGTTCCATCATGGATGGCAATACGGCCCGGGTCATGAAATACACACCCAATATGTTCACTTTTACCATCTGTTCCACTTCACCGGGTTCAGAGTCGACTATTTTACCGGAAAATCCTATCCCCGCGTTATTTATAAGGATGTCTATTCTGCCAAATCTCTCAATTGATTTCTCAACCAGCTCTTCACAGTCGGCGGACCGGCTCACATCACACCCCTCGGCTAAGGATTCGACACCCAGACCGTCAATATCCTTCTTCAGCATCTCAAGCAGATCGATACTTTTCGCGCCTATCACGATATTGGCACCGGCCTCCGCCAACCTCAGAGCACAAGCGCGACCGATTCCTTTGCTGGCACCCGTAACCAAAGCGACCTTTCCTTTCATTTGGCTCATAATACCTCCCGTAAAATCCTCTTTAATGAATCTCTTTTAAAATCTCCATCCCCTTCTCAGTCGAGTCCTCTTCGGTGACAGCCGCCTCAACAACGGCTGAAGGAAGCTGTTTGTTCACCTTGGCCCCGAGACGACGGATTTCTTCCACTCGCCCGACGAGATTCCCCCTTCCATCCCGTAACCGTTTCAGCGCCAGCTCGAATGAATCAGAAACTCCGACGAGCTTCTTCTGAGCTTCGGCCATCGCTTCAACTATGAGTACGACCTGATCATACATGCGGCCCGCCCGGTCGGCAATGACCTCGACATTTTTATTTTCTCGCTCGCGCCGCCATATCTGCGCAATCAACTTGAGGGTGATCATCAGCGTGGCAGGACCCGTGATGACAACGTTTGTCCTGGCGAGGTCATATACAAGGCTCTTATCAAACTGGAGTGCCGAATGATAGGCCGGCTCCAGCGGAATACACATGATTACAAAGTCAAGTGAATTATTGCCAAGCAGTTGGCTGTAATCCTTTGAACGCAGCTCGGCAACGTGATTGCGCACCGATTGAAGATGGGCATCCAGGGCTTTTTCCGCTTTGGAAACGTCTTCGTCCGCGCTGCAGAATCTCTCATAGGCAGTGAGAGAAACCTTGGAGTCAACTATCACGGCCTTGTTTCCTGGCAAATAGACTATGAAGTCAGGCTTTTTCAGACTTCCGTCATTCGCCCTCAACCCGATCTGCGCGTCATACTCCCTTCCCTTTTCAAGACCCGATGCCTCGAATATCCTTTCAACGATCAGTTCCCCCCAATCACCCTGTTTCTTTGCATCCCCCTTTATTGCTTTTGCGAGGTTGTTTGCTTCATCACTGACCTTGTTGCTTAATTCCTGCAACTGTCGAACCTTTTCAAGCAGCTTCGCCGATCGCTCCGTATCGTTTTTATGCACCTCATCGATTCTATGGCGAAATGATTCGAGTTGTTCCTTTAAAGGCTGGAGAAGCCCGGATATTCTCTCACGGTTCTGCTCTGTGATCGCCTGACCTTTGTCCTCAAATATCTTTGTCGCCAGATTCTCGAATTCCGTCTTGAGTCTGGCTTCGGAATCCTGAAGCAGTTTCAGTTTTTCGTCGGCTGTAGTGCGTTCATTCTCCAGATTGGCCTCCAATTTGGCCTTCTCAATCTGAAGGCTCTCGATTTCCGCGGTCTTGTTCTCTATCTGAACGGCTGCCTCTTCGAAGTCCTTCTCTCTTGTCCGTAAATGTACCAACTCGGTCTTGTCGGGGGCATCCTTTAGGATGCGGAACAAGATGAATACAAGTACGATGAGGGCGAGCACGCCAACACAGAAGGTTGCTATTGCCATGATATCATTAACTCCTTTTCTTCTTACCTAATTTCTATACAACAATGATTTAATCTAAACCGAAAAACGCGTGTGCGCTTTTACTCAAAATCCATTCCAGATTTTCCCGAGGCAAACCCGATGCGCCGAGCCACTTGAGTTCCCTGTCCCAGGCGTATGGAATATTAGGGAAATCGGAACCGTACATGATCCGATCCATCCTGTAACTATCAAGCTCGACGGTTTCTTTAATGGGAAAGTAACCGGCTAAAATCATGGTCGTATCCAACCAGAGGTTGTCATATCTTTCAATCAGTTTCCTGTAAGCTAATATCTCGTCAAATCCAAAATGGGGTACACAAATTTTTAATCCGGGAAAATTACCTAAGACGCTCTCTAATTTATCCGCGTTACAAATTTTATACGGATCACAGTTGTAGGCCGTGCTTTTCGGCTCCCTGCCCACATGCATTACGATTGGTTTACTATTTGACTGGCACATGTCATATATCAGGTTCATGTCATCACCGTTCATGTCGAAACACTGCACGTGAGCATGCAGTTTTAGACCCCCAAGGCCAAGCCCGAATGCTTCCTGAAGAACACCCTCGGCATCGTTTTCTCCGGGAAATACTGTGGCCATACCTGTAACCTGATTCGGGTATCCCCGGCATTTTTTTGCCAGGTATCTGTTTAATTTGCCCGCCGCCCCCGGTTTGTGCGCATATTGGAGGGCGACAATATGTTTAATGCCTCGAGATAACAGGAAATCAAAAATTTGTTTCGTACTTAATTGATATCTGATGTGCCAGGCATGCGCGTCAAACCATTTCCAAATCGCTGAAAAAATGCCTTTCGGAAAGATATGAACATGCGCGTCAACTACTTCGGGAAGACCTGTTGGAACTGATAAACCTTCCTTGTCGTTAAGAGATGGTAGTCTTGGTCTCAGCATTAAAATTACCTCACTTCATCAAAGGCCGATAGAGCTCTTTCGGCGATCTCTCTACCCCATTCCTGTACAAAATGTCCGGCTTCAGAATGTTCATATGGTTCGGGGCAGTTCCTTATGTCATTCCGGAGCGCACGCATCACCGGGGGACCAAGCACCGGGTCCTTCATGCCCACAGCCATGAATACCTGTCCCGACCATTTATCGCGCAGCCACTGGCGGGCCCTGCGCGACAACGCGGCCCCCGGCGCATCCGGCCGGTCGGGAACCAAATCGGGAAAACGCCGAACCCCGGCCTTGTAAGTAACGTCAGGAAACGGTGCGGCATAAGCCGAGGCTTCTTCGGCGCTGAGTCCCGCTATGCTGCGCCCCATCAACGCGGCGATGTCGAGATCAGGCCGGCTTTTGACAAAAGCCCGCCAATCAAGAAATCCCTTAGAAAGTTTGACGTCTCCGGTACCGAGAGTTGTGTTCATAACCAACAGGCGGGAGAACCTATCAGACATATCCACAGGCAGTGTGAGCCCGATAAGCCCCCCCCAGTCCTGGCACACAAGGGTGATGTTTTCGAGTTTCAAATGTTCAATAAACATCATAATCGCGTTGCGATGAAAATCGAATGTATACACTTTTTCATCCAGCGGTTTGTCCGAACGCCCGAAACCGAAAAAATCCGGCGCCACCACCCGATGGCCCGCGCCTGTAAAAACTGGAATCATCTTCCGGTAAAGATAACTCCATGTTGGTTCCCCGTGCAGGCACAGGAAAACATGGTCGGCATTTTGAGGGCCTTCATCCACGTAATGCATGCGCAGGCCTTCAAAGCCTTTCAAATCATCTATGTAAATTGGATTATAAGGAAAACCCGGAAGTTCGACAAACCGTTCCTCAGGGGTTCTTAACACTTCTGTCATCTGTAACGCCTCCTTTTCAGATGCGAACCGACCATTCAAGATTGTAAGTGTAGTAATGGCGCAAGCCCTTGACATAGGACTTTTTATTCTTTTCTAAAACTGAAAATCAAGTGAAATGGGACAAATCGCCTTCCTGGTTGCGCTGAACTTTATATGTCACTGAGGTGTTCGTGAAGCTAAGCGGCGAGTCTTGCTCGCGTCCGATGGAGCTTTTGGATGGGCTTATGGTTTCCCATCCCATCCGGCGAGTCTTGCCATCATCCACCAGAACGCTCTTCCTTTTAGGGCACCGTTTAAGGGACGGGTATGCGCAGCGCGTTTCGGCAATGCAATTCCATGATCAGGGTGTTTGGCTATCCACTCATCACACCAATTAGCGTCCCTTCGTCCATCTCCATTCGTGTCGTAGAAACACTTATCATTCGCACGGAGCTGAAGAAAGCCATTCCCGTCAGGGTCAAAACTCTCGATGTCCGCGAAGTCAAAAAGGACTTTCTTGTGCGTTTTGCAATATTTGCGTATCTGGTTATTGCGTTTGTTAAGATTTCCGGATACGCCGCTCCCATCCAGATGTCCGGTCATATAGACAAAGACAACGCCAGGGTTCGCCGATTCCAGTTCAGTCATTGCTTGAAGGTAGATGTTTATACCTTTTTCGGTGTTATCACTGCAGCCTCCGCACCACGACCAAATAACTACATTTACGTCATTGCCGGGACGTTTTAACAGACTTTTGGTCTTCTTCATCCACTTTAGATCACCACGGTGACCAAGGTCACCACGGGTTTCTTGGTAAACAAGAGCACCATCCTTCCCATTCGCGTCGAAACGGAAAGGCTTCTGGTTGATTGCACGCATGCCACTTGTAATCTGACTGCCGTGTGATGTATGCCCATACCAGACCCTGAACTGCTTTCTGGCCTTACTAATCCAACGAACAGGAATCCTGGAAATATCCGTGCATGTGTGGTCGATGATCAATGCCTGCTTCTGCCGGAACGCGCCCTCACTTTCGGAGTCGTTGCCCCGCATCTCTCCCGCGAAGACAGGGGATGAATTACCTGCCACTGTGCACGACAGCAAAAGACAAAATATGGATACTCGACACATCTTTTTATCCCTCCTTTCCTCCTTATTCTTGTTTTAGCCCAACGCTTAAGTTCAAAGGTGGGCGGGCATCAAAAACCTGATCGTATGGCATAACTGGCTAAAAACCCGGATCATTTCAGCTTCCACTACTCTCTCCCCATTTTCTCGTTGCCTTCGCGAATCTTCTCCAGTTGCTTTTTGCTCGCCTCGTCATCGGGATTCAAATCCAGGGCATTAATAAAATGCTCCTCGGCCTTGTCGACCAGGTCTAAATTTCTTGAATGGTATCCCATCGAATAACAGGCCATTCCCATTCCGTAATAGGCATAGGCATTGCTCGGATCGTAATCGAGTGCCATTTCATGGTATTCAATGGCGTCTTCATATTTTCTATTTCTATAACATGAATGTCCTTTTAGGTTATATTCATGTGCTACTTTTTCTCCGATTGCTTTTATAAACTCCTCAACGGTCCAGTTTCCACCCTTTCTGTAGGGATAAATCCTGAAAGGTCTGCTTTTGTATGCGGGGATATAGACCAGAAACGAAGGATACCCGGTCACGCGGTATGTTTTTTTACAGAGTTCTTTCTCCGGTGCCCCCTTTTCCGGGTTAATTTCCACTTTTGGGATATCACTCAGATATTCGCTCACTTCATAGGAAGCAAGATACTCTCTGTTCATTCTTTTACTCCATTTGCACCACTCTGTGTGACAATAAACAATTAAAGGCCGCTCTTCTTCCTTTGCGGATGCCAAGGCATTTCTGTGTCCTGACACGCCATGTTCCCAGTCAGAAAAATCATAGGACAAGGCCCTGTCACTAATCGCGGATCCGAAGAGGAATATGCCTACAAATATAAAACCTTTTAAAAACAAATGATTGAATGGCATCGTCTCTGAACCCCCTTTCAAATTTATGGGCCGAGCCGGATTCTGAGCCATTGGGATAATGGGACGAATTATCTCTATCCTGTTAGAGCTTGTCATGAAAAATCTTTATAGAATCAGACTATTGAAATCAAATAAAATCCCCGTATCCTTTATTGTGGTTCCATCAAGGTGATCCATTTCATGTTGAATAATCCATTCTCTATGATGATATGAAGATAATTCGGGATATTCACCGGCATCGTAATCCCTGGATCCATATTCCAATTCTATATACTTTTTTTCCAGCGTGTATCCGGAGATCAAGACATAAGGTTTTCTTTTGATGACATAGTTATTGTTGTCAGGAACCGATCCGCATGCTTCTACATTATTGATTTCTTTCCCGGCCAATTCCAAATATTCGGGATTAATTATTGTCTGATATCTTCTCTGTGCAATAGGGATAAGCATTACTCTAACAGGAATCTCTGTTAAATTCCAATATATGTTATTTGAACTCACACCTGCAAATTTGTATAAATCTCTAAAATAGGACATTATTTGATCAAGTTTGATCACCAAATGCATCTCTGTTTTTAAATCAATTTTTTTTGCACTTGTTTTTACCCAATTATAATGATTTTCAAGTGTAGCAATTTCTACACTATATTTTTCCAGTATTTCTGAAATATTCATATCTGTTTGATTATTTCCAGTTCTGATTTAGATGGTGTAACAATGATATCAGCGATGCTGTTTTCTCCCGTCCGCCTGATTGACAGATCAGACCACTATAGTTCCATTTTTCCGGGTCAAGCGATTGCCTGAAACCTGACACCTGAAATCCAAGACCTATATCAGGAAAAAAATCCGGCAGACCGGATAATGTCCAAACAAATGGGCTATTTTCGGAATGAATTGCGAAGCCTGTTTTTAGATTTCACTCGAAATATTTTGAAGCGAAATGCCTGAGTTCTGCTTCCGGGAGTTCAGATGCCTGAATACATTCTACCGCTTCGCTGAGAACCCTTTGGTGATCGTGGTAACTCAAATAACGCAATATCTTATCATGATGGACGATTCCCATGGACTGGCCTAATATTTTGATAATGGATTTAACTTCAAAGGGCAGATTTGGCCTTTCCAGGGAAAAAATTGACTGGCAGGCGGGACAATACAAAGACATAATCTCTGCGCCGGAATCCTCCGCCTGTTTCAACCTTTGTGCCCGGAATTTTACACCGGCCCCTCCCATGGCGGCCATGGCGGTTGCCCCACCGCATGTGGCGTTTTCCCGATTATTCTCCATTTCTATGATTTTGATACCCGGGATAGACTTTAGCAGCTTACGAGGGGGTTCGGATTTCGGCTCCACTCCCCCGACCAAATGACAAGCGGCATGAATGGTT
>DAOUXC010000256.1 GCA_030666795.1 Desulfobacteraceae bacterium | reverse complement strand
CGTCTTGTCAGGTATCGAAGGCATAGGGAGCGAATACCAGCTCATCCTCGACAGGAAGGAAGACGGAAAGGACTATATGACACTTAAGGTGGAGCGTGATCAGGGCGTTACCCAGGACCGGGATGGAGAACTTGGCGGACAAATAGGCAAAGAGATTAAGAAGCAGGTTTTGGTGAGTGCGAGTGTGGAAATAGTTGAATACGGGGCTCTTCCGAGATCAGAGAGAAAAAGTAAGCGGGTTTTTGACAACAGGGATTAGCCAAAGATTAGGGGGGTTGAACATGATTGAATATGATTACCTAAAACCTGAGAGTCTGAAGGAGGTATTAAGCCTTCTTAAAGAGTACGGTCCAAAGGCCACCCTGATTGCCGGGGGAACCGATGTGATGGTCAAAATCAGAAATACGAAAAAGTCTCCCGATGTCCTTATCTCCCTTAGGGGACTCAAGGATCTTCGATACATAAAGAAGAACAGCGGTTATCATATCGGGGCATTGACCACGCACAGGATGCTGGAGCAGTCGGAAATGGTTCAAAAGGAACTGACCGCACTCCATGAAGGAACCTCCAGGATAGGATCGGTCCAGGTGAGGAATGTTGCAACGCTTGGCGGGAATATCTGCAATGCGGCCCCATCAGCAGACACGGCAGGACCCCTGCTGGCCCTTGATGCAACGGTTGTTTTAGAGGGCCCTGAAGGGAGACGGAGAGTGCCTATTGCCGAGTTTTTTACCGGCACTTATAAAACCGTGTGCAAGGCGGAAGAAGTCGTTGTTGAGTTGGAAATACCCTCGGAAATGGAGCAATACGGGAGCGCTTACTGGAAGCATTCAAGAAGAAAGGCCATGAATCTTCCAATACTGGGTATTGCCGTAGCGCTTAAATTGGGTGACGGGGATGAAATTTCCGATGCAAGAATCGGTCTTACCGTGGCAGCGCCCACGCCTGTCAGGGCCTATAAGGCCGAGGATTTTTTGAAAGGCAAGACTTTAAATGATGATGTGCTTGCGGAGGCAGGAAAAATAGCAGCATCCCCGGACTGTTGTTCCCCAAGGGACAGTCTGAGGTGTGAATCATGGTATCGTTGTGAGATAATAGAAACATATGTTGCCCAGATGGCAAGACTGGCTGCCGAACGTATTAAAGAAAGTTCAGTAATAGCTCAATAATGCGCGGCGTGACCATAGTGGAGGGGCCATGGGGAACTCTTTTCAAAGAGCCGCATAACCTTGCTGTGGCTCGAATCACGGCGGTCTTCTTTAAAATTCGTCCCAGGACAGCCCCTTCGATGATAGCACCTATTATGTTTGGCTGTCCCGCCTGTCGGAAGCCGACTGGTTAAGGTATTTGGGGCGTGGCAGATGCATTGTAGAAATAAAGATGCGCCTCTTTGAAAAGAGTTCCCCATGGCCTTGCTAATACCAGTCGCTATTGAAGGGATATTCCCGTAAATTCGGGTTTCCTAAATATTGAGCTTATACAAAGTTTATAAGTTTGAGTGAGCCCTTAGCTCATTTTCAACTCACAATTCCAAGGAGAACAATATGAAAAAGGTATCCGTTTCTTTTACCCTGAATGGGGATGCTGTAACCGCTGAGGTTCCCGTGACATGGACGCTTTTAAAGACATTGCGGGAGCACTTTGAACTGACCGGCGCCAAGGAAGGGTGCGGTGTAGGTGAATGCGGGGCCTGCACGGTTATTGTTGACGGGGAGGCCGTGAATTCATGTTTGTATCCGATTTTTGAGATAGAGGGAAAGTCCGTGACGACCATTGAGGGCCTTGCCAATGAGGACGGTACTCTTAATCCCATTCAGCAGGCATTTCTTGAGAACAACGGTGTCCAGTGCGGATTTTGTACATCCGGAATGATCATGTCTGCAAAGGGCCTTTTAGACCACAATCCTGAACCAACGGAAGATGAGATCAGATCAAGCATCGCCGGCAATTTCTGTCGTTGCACCGGATACGTTCAGATTGTCGAGGCCATTGATATGGCCGCAAAAACATTGAAATAGAGAAGGAATACTTAGGGGAGGAAACCATGTCTGATCATCTGTTTGTGGGAAAGAGCGTTCCAAGGACTATAGAGGCGGACAAGGTCACTGGAAGGGCCATTTATATTGATGATATGAAACGTCCGGGGATGCTTTATGGAAAAATACTCTACAGCAAATATGCCCATGCAAAGATCAAGAGTATTGATACATCTAAGGCAGAGAAGCTTCCGGGCGTCAGGGCTGTTTTGACCGGTTATGATATCCCCGACGCGAGGGTGGGATTTTTAAAGGATCAAACAGTATTGAAAAAGGACGTTGTCCGACAGTTCAGGGATGAGGTTGCGGCCGTGGCAGCCATCAGTCCTGAAATTGCGGAAGAGGCGTGTCGTTTGATTGAAGTGGAGTATGAACAACTGCCTGGCGTATTTGATCCTTTTGAGGCCATGAAGGAGGGGGCACCCCTCGTCCATGAAGTGGATGCAAGGGGAAGGCCGACCAAGAGTAATATTCTGCCGCTGCCCTGGAAATTTAATGCAGGGGATATTGAGCAGGGCCGGAAGGATTCCGCTTTCACGGTAAAAGACACCGTAAGTACTACCTGGGTGAACCAGTGTTGTATGGGAACCAGCGGTTGTATCGCTGAGTTTGATCAAAACAATAACCTGACCCTTTACAACCAGACAAATGTCATATTCGGACACGTGGGGAGAATCTCCGAATATTTTGCCCAGATCGGTCTTAAGGGCAAAAAGATAAGGATTGTCAATGCAATTGTGGGCGGGAGTTTCGGGACCAAGTTGGATACGGACATATATGAATTTATTTCTATCCAGCTTGCATTGAAGACAAGAAAACCGGTTAAGATTTTATTTACCAGGGAGGAGGAGTTCAAGGCATTGCCGCCGAGACAGCCTGCGATCTTTGACATAGAGCAGGGATGTGACAAAGAGGGCAATCTCACATTCAGGAAGGTGGAAGCGGTTCTGGATAACGGAGCCTATACCTCCTGGGGTGCCACCACCCCGTCCGTGATGTTGATGCCCATGTCTTCTCTATACCGGGTGCCGAACGTCTTTTTCCAGGCAACGTGTGTATATACAAATAATATCTACTGCCAGGCGATGAGGGGATATGGCAACCCGCAGGCCACCTTTGCCGTGGAGACCTCCATGGATACCTTGGCCGAGGCCGCAGGTATCGACCCATTGGAATTCAGGATGATTAACAGGAATCATCCGGGTGATGAAACTCCCATGCGGTTAAAAATAACTTCATGCGGGTTTGAAGAATGTATTAATGCCGTAAAGGAGAAACTCAACTGGAGCGAGAAGAAGGGAACCAAAAAAGGGAGGGGCGTGGGAATGGCCTCCCTGATTCATGTGGCAGGCGGCGCCAGGGTCACCAGATCGGACGGCCACGGAATCATGGTCAAGGTGAATGAATTCGGGCAGGTGGACGTTATTGAGAGTGGAACGGACCAGGGCCAGGGGTCTCCCACTGTTATTACACAGATCGTTGCAGAGGCCCTGGGGGTCAGGCCCGAGGATATTTCCCTCACATTTGGTGATACTGCCCTGGCTTTGTGGGATGCCGGGACCCATGCAAGCCGTCACACATTTATGGCCGGTAATGCAGCGATCATGGCCTGTGAGAAGGCAAAAAGGCAGATCCTTGACATGGCTGTGGAACATATGCCCAAGATCATCAAGGGCGGGTTCAAGCGAAAAAAACGGAAGGACCCCGATTTTGTTGAGCCGGATCTGGATTACGGACTGATAGCCGATCCCGAGGACCTGGATATAAGAGACAGGATGATTTTTGCAAAGAAAAATCCTGATCACCCCCACTTCAGGATTCCGGTAAGCCAGATCCTGAGGGAAGGTCTTCTGGGAAGCGGGGAAAGCAAGGTAGTCGTGGCCGAGGAGTTCTATGATCCTCCCACGGAGATGCTGGACCGGGAATTCAAAGGGAACCTTTCACAGACCTATGCCTTTGGGACCAGCGGAGTAGAGGTCGAGGTGGATGAAAAAACCGGCGAGGTAAAGATCGTCAATCTTGTTGCCGCCCATGATGTGGGCAAGGCCATGAACCCGACCCTTTTATTGGGACAGATCTATGGTGCTGCATACACGGGTGTGGGTTACGGCCTTACTGAAGAGATAAAGGTGGTAAACGGCAGGGTTATGAATCCCGGGTTTCGTGATTACCAGATGCTCACGGCAATGGATGTCGTGCCGGTTGAACCGGTTGTTGTCGAACCCGGTGATGAAGACGGGCCCTACGGGGCCAAAGGTGTCGGAGAGCCGGGCCTTGTTCCCACTGCACCGGCCATTGCCAATGCCGTTTATGATGCCATAGGCGTCAGGATCAAAGACCTGCCGATCACACCTGAAAAGGTTCTGGCAGCACTCAAAGAGCGTGGGGACGTCTGCTGATCCTTGACCGGCCCGGTCAAGTCGGGACACCAAAAACACCACCGCTTCATTACTCTATTCATCCGGAAAATGCTGGAGGACTCAATGCTTGACAAGTTATATCGCCTGGGTTGTGACATTGGCGGGACGTTTACCGACTTTGTCCTTTTAAACGACCGTACAGGAGAAATAAAGATTAATAAGTGTCTGACCACGCCCAGTGACCCTTCTGATGCCGTGGAGCAGGGCATAAGGGAACTGGAAGAAAAAACTCCGGACATAATGGGAAATTTAGATGAAATTATCCATGGTACGACACTTGTTATTAATTCGATTATAGAGAGAAAGGGAGCTAAAACAGGGCTTATTACTACCAAGGGCTTCCGGGATGTGTTGGAACTCGGCAGGGAGATTCGCTATGCACCCTATGACATATTTGCAGAGTTCCCCAAGCCGCTGATTCCCAGAAGGCTTCGTTTGGAAGTTGATGAAAGGGTGCGGAGCGACGGTACCCTATTGAAATCTTTAGACCCCGAAGAAGCAAAAGAAGTAGTATCCCGGCTGCTCGAAATGGGAGTTGAATCGATTGCCGTTTGCCTGCTTAACTCATTTGAGAACCCGGCCCATGAAATTATGATAAAGAAAATAATTCAGGAACAGGCCCCTGATCTCTCTATTTCAATCTCTTACGAAGTCCT
Source organism: Desulfobacteraceae bacterium (assembly GCA_030666795.1). Classification (GTDB taxonomy): domain Bacteria; phylum Desulfobacterota; class DSM-4660; order Desulfatiglandales; family Desulfatiglandaceae; genus JAIOSR01. The sequence continues at coordinate 528 of DAOUXC010000256.1, read as the reverse complement.
GCCCCAGATAAGGGAATACGAGAGGACCAGCACCACGGTGACCAATGCCTATGTAAAGCCCCTTACCGGGAGATATCTTTCCAAGCTTTCAGGAAGATTGGAATCCATAGGCTCAACCGGAAAGCTATTTATCATGCTTTCAAGCGGTGGAATTACATCGGTTGAAACTGCGGCTGAATTTCCGGTCAGGATTATCGAGTCAGGGCCCACTGCGGCCGTGATCTCGGGCCAGTACTATGGAAAACTCTTTAATCTCCCTGAAATGTTCTGTTTTGACATGGGCGGGACCACTGCAAAGTCCTGTCTTATCCAGCGTGGCGTGGCAGGTGTTGTACCCACCTTTGAGGTGGGGCGGGTGCAGAGGTTTATGAAGGGGAGCGGCCTGACCATTCAGGTTCCGGTAGTTGACCTTATGGAGATCGGTGCCGGTGGCGGGAGTATTGCCCAGGGAAGCAAAATGGGGACGGCGCAGGTCGGACCTGAGAGTTCAGGGGCCGATCCGGGCCCTATCTGTTACGGCAGAGGAGG